>JAEUUY010000025.1 GCA_016787225.1 Chitinophagales bacterium | reverse complement strand
AAGTTATGTTCCTATAGACTCAAATGAGTATCAGGAAATAATTAAAAAAAATAAAATACATTATATCAATAAAACAATTGAGAAATATAAAATTGCAAAAGACTGTATACTAGCTAATTGAGGGGTAGTTAGATAGAATTATAATTTAAATATAGTCTAAATGATATTGGTATAATGCCTAAATACAACGAAACCTAACATTCATTATTGGACTATTTACTATTTATCGTCGGTATTAAATTAAATAGCCAATCAGTTTTATTGTAAAAGTTATACCAATAGCGGTTTTAAAATGGTCCAACCCATTTTAAAACCTTGCTATGGTAAATGCCGTAGCTGTATTTGTTTAGTGCAATGAGCCATGCGACATTGGACTATTACTAATACGCTTACGGTATTAGTAATAGTCCAATAACCTTAAACTTTTTACTCTCAACTCTTTACTACTTCACTTCTTCGAACTCGACATCTTCTGCATCTGCATTCGAATTTCCTCCTTGTTGCTGTTGACCATTGTTTGCTTGTTCTGAACCACCTTGTGCTTGTTGTGCTTTATATATATCTTCACTCGCAGCTGCCCACGCATCGTTTAGTGCCTTAGTCAAACCTTCGATTCCATCATAGTTTTTCTGATCCACAGCAGATTTTAGAGCATCTTTAGCGGACTCGATAGTAGATTTTTTATCAGCAGGAATTTTATCGCCGAATTCTGTCAATTGTTTTTCAGTCTGGAATACTAGACTATCTGCGGCATTCATCGCTTCAATTCTTTCTCTTTCTTTTTTATCCGTTTCTTCATTGGCCTTCGCTTCTGCTTTCATTTTTTCAATGTCCTCTTTTGACAACGAAGTAGAAGCTTCTATTCTAATGGACTGCTCTTTACCTGTTCCTTTATCTTTTGCTGATACTTTTACTATTCCATTGGCGTCAATATCGAAAGTAACCTCAATTTGAGGAACTCCTCTTGGAGCTGGTGGTATAGAATCCAAATGAAACTTACCCAAGGTTCTATTATCTGCTGCTTTGGTTCTTTCACCTTGCAGAATATGAATTTCTACTGACGGTTGATTATCTACAGCAGTGGTGAATACTTGAGATTTTTTCGTAGGTATGGTTGTATTGGAATCTATAATTCTCGTCATAACCGAACCCATAGTCTCGATACCTAACGAAAGAGGGGTTACATCTACTAGCACAATATCATCGGTGACATCACCACTGATAATTCCACCTTGAATAGCAGCACCCATAGCTACAACTTCATCTGGATTGACACCTTTTGAAGGCTTTTTCCCAAAGAATTGTTCGACCATTTCTGCTACCTTTGGTATTCGGGTAGACCCACCGACTAGAATTACTTCATCGATTTCATTAATAGTCATATTCGCATCTTTCAATGCTTGTTTGCAAGGTTCCAAGGTTCTCTGGAATAGGCTATCGGCTAGCTGTTCAAATTTTGCTCTTGACAATTTCTTCACCAAATGTTTAGGAACCCCATCTATTGCTGTGATATAAGGTAGATTAATTTCTGCCTCACTAGAACTTGATAATTCTATTTTTGTTTTTTCTGCAGCTTCTTTTAATCTTTGAAGTGCCATTGGATCTTTTCTTAAGTCTATGTTGTCAGAAGATTTAAACTCATCTGCTAACCAATCGATAATCACTTGATCAAAATCGTCACCACCTAGGTTAGTATCGCCATTCGTAGATTTTACCTCGAAAACTCCACCTCCTAAATCTAAGATAGAGACGTCAAAAGTACCACCACCTAGGTCGAAGACAGCAATTCGCATATCTTTTTCTTTTTTCTCCAATCCATAAGCTAGTGCTGCAGCAGTAGGCTCATTGACTATTCTCATAACCTTGAGACCAGCTATTTCTCCAGCCTCTTTAGTGGCTTGGCGCTGAGAGTCATTAAAATATGCGGGAACAGTAATCACCGCCTCTGTTACTTCAGTCCCTAAGAAATCCTCGGCAGACTTTTTCATTTTCTGAAGCACCATGGCGCTTATCTCTTGTGGCGAATACATTCTACCATCAATATCTATTTTTATGGAGTCATTGTCTCCTTTGACCACTTTATATGGCATCTTAGCAGCATCTTTCTCTTGTTCTGAGAATCTACTGCCTATGAATCGCTTGACGCTGTATAATGTCTTAGTTGGATTCGTAATAGCCTGACGCTTAGCAGGATCTCCTACTTTTCGTTCTCCATTTTCTAAAAAAGCTACAATCGAAGGTGTCGTTCTTCTACCTTCATCGTTAGCTATTACTACGGGCTCATTTCCTTCAATAACTGAAACACATGAGTTCGTAGTACCTAAATCTATTCCTATAATTTTTCCCATTTTGTTATGTTTTATTTTTATTATCATTACTACAATTGATATGCCAATGACAAAATGGCTAAATTTTGGCTATTTATATGACAAAATGAGCAAAATACACTTTTCGGATGGTCTAATTGGCACATAGTTATCAACTATAATTTAAGCCTTTCAAAACTGAGTAAGCCAATATGATTTTAATTACTATTAATAAATCCTCTAATTTTTTAAAATATTTTGTATCTTTGGTCGTTGGAATGTAGGGTTTGAAAGATGTGCTATGTCTTAATCTCACCTTCACCCGATTGAAAAATATTTATAAACGAAAGAAATTTATCAATAATGAGAAAAATTTTAATTCGAATTGTTGCCTTGTTACTAATATATTCTATATCAAACGAGATATACGCTTGTCCTTTTACAATCAACAAGACAGTTATTCAACCTACATGCGGTAGTAATGGACTTTTATCATTCTCATTAACCCCGCCACCATCTTCAGGAGCTAATTTCAAAGTTTATAGAGATGGGGTCTTCTTGGTCAGTATTAATGGGTCTCTAGCCAGTTTAAATTCATTGACACCAGGTACTTATAAAGTAGTCGTGACAGATAACAGCTCTGGGTGCAAGGATTCCTTGACAGACATTGTTTTAGACCCAGCTCAAAACGCACTCACTGTAAATTATTACATAGATAGTCCTCGCTGTGATACTTCTACCAATGGAAGACTTGCACTAAAGCTAATTCATGCGAACTATCCAGTGACCTACCAATGGAGCAAAGACGGGAATCCATTTACGAATAATGATTCTATTCTAAAACCAGCAATGAAAGGAAAGTATGCAGTTACAGTAGTCGATAATTCCAATTGTAGATTTGAAAGAGGAGATATGGAGGTGCATGAATTGAAAGGAAAGATGATAGCGATAGATACCATCGTTTTCCCTACTAGCTGTGATAGTCCTAATGGTAAAATTACAATCAATATCAAGGCTCGTCACTTTGATCCAAGTTCTTGGGATAAAGATATCCGATATAAATGGCTAAATAGGCCTGATCGAGATACATTTAATTTTATTGATTCTTTGCCTGCTGGAAAGTACACACTAGTTATCAATGATACCCTGAAGTGCTATCCTTTAGAAATAAAAGACATCGAAGTAAAGCAGAATCCAAAACCAAAAGCTATTATTCGAGGAACAGATACTCTTTGTGCGAATGTGGGCTTCGGAAAAATGGAAGTTTTCGTAACTCTAGGTGATAGCATGAATATGGTTTATAAATGGAATCAAGGGCAGGATACCAAAGTAGTAGAAGGATCAGCGATAGTGGCTGGTGATTATGAGTGTATAGTCACTGACAGGGCTGGGTGCCAAGATACCGCACGCTGGACTATTCACCCTTATCCAGAGAAGTTTATAACGATCGTACCAGAGTTTAAAGAGGTCTTAAAGTTGACACCTCAAATGCTCCGGATAGATAGTCCTATAGGATTGTACAATATCGTGTGGACTTCAATACCAGAGAAAAAATATGACTTATTGTCCAATAAAGATTCGGTTATTCGATCAAATAATGTTACTGAAAATACAACCTATTTTGTTGTAGCCAATTATGGTCCTAAATGCGAAACAAAAACCAATATTACCATAAAGGTAATTGAAAAGAATGATGTATTAAAGGAGGAAAACATTCCTAATATATTTACCCCAGGTGCTTTAAAAAATTCGAAGTATAAGTTAAAAGATCTGGATAATAATTTCGGTTCTGTTAAATTATTCAGCACCTTTGAGTTTAAGGTATATGATCGCTGGGGCAATATGATATATAATGCGGATAATGAAACATTTGAATGGGATGGAACTGATTCAAAAGGCCAAATAGTTATGAATGGTATTTATACCTATTTTATGAAATACAGTACGGTAGGTCAGCCTTTGGATTTGCAAATAAAGAAGGGAACAATTTTATTAGAAAGGTAATTGTATGAAGAAATTTAGTTTAGTTTTTAGTAGTATATTTTTAGCTCTAGGATTGTATTCGCAGGATGCAATCTTCTCACAATATTTTGCATCCCAGCCATATTTAAATCCAGCCATGACAGGTTTTTTTGATGGCAGTTATCGCATCAATGCACATTATAGAACCCAATGGACCAGTATTAGTTCGGGTGTGAATACTTATGGCGTTAATGGTGAATTAAAATTTGGAGACCATGAAGGAGAGAAGGACTATGTAGGGGCAGGAATTGCTATTTATAGAGATGACTTATATGGAAGACTGGCCAACAATACGGGCAGACTAAATCTAGCTTATCATAAACGACTCGGATATGGTGAAACTAAACATTACTTATCCATAGGAGCTAATTTGGGAATGGATTATAGACAGGTAAATACGAATCTGGTTTTTCCAGAAGAGCCTGTTAGTTTTCAACATGCGAACTTGTTTGTTCCTAATCTAGGACTTGGTTTAAATTATCAAATTGTGTTTCCAAGCTTTGCCAATGTCTTTTTAGGTGGGGCAGTTGATCATATTGTGTCTGATAAAATATCTATTTTTAATAGTAACGTACAAAATGACAAACGTATTACCGTTTATTCTTCGGGCAGACTTAGAGTGAATGATGCCGTGTACATTATACCTACTTTCTTATTTGCTAATCAAGCTGCACATAGACAAATAAATTTCGGCACAGCTGCTCAGCTTCTGATGCGTGAGTATTATGATAATAAAACCAACTTTCAAATCGGTGTTTATGGGAGATTGGGTAATCAAGGCTTTGACGCATTAATAGGTATGTTTAGATATGAAACTAGGGGTATTCAAGTAGGCCTCAGTTATGATCATGCCCTTACAGAGCTATCATCTGCTACTGGAGGCTTTGGTGCGCTAGAGTTAAGTCTAGGTTATATTGGTTTCATAGAAAAGGTCTTTAAGTCTAGAGCTGAGTGTCCAAATTTGAAAAACTTTTAAAAATTAGAATGATTACATAATGAAGATGATTAAATATCCCTTACTTGTTTTTTTAATTCTTTCTTTTCAGAACTGGCATGCACAAATAGCCATTGCGGATACCAATGTCTGTGGAAATACTCAAGTCCAGTTTAAGGATGTACATGTCATTCCTGTAGGAAAGACTGTGGTAAATCGCTACTGGGACTTTGATGGTGTCAATAAAGATACGACTGCAGAGGACAGTGTTTTTTTCGCTTTTGCGAATACGGTAGCTGGAAGTCAATTAACTGTTAGCTTAACAGTAGTCTATGACGATGCTAGTACAGCTAATTTTACTAGAATAGTAAGAGTTTGGGCTCTTCCTATAATTGACTCTTTTAAAGTGAATAGAAATATTACTTGCCCGAGTATTCTACCTAATTTGAGATTTGAAAGCTATGCACGTTTCGAACCGGGTAAAGGCGATTTTCTGACTAATGCTAGTGTTGAGTTTGGGGATCAGAATGCCGCAAATCCCAACCTCCCTATCGACAACAATATACTTCATGCATATGGGGCTATGGGCGTTTATAACGCCGTCTACACTGTTAGAGACAATAAAAACTGTGTCAGTAAGGCAAGTGTGCAAATAACGATAATCAAGCAGCCAGAAGTAAAATTTGTGCCTATTCAGCCTCGATGTAAAGATTCTCTGATTGTCTATGAAAATAGGACAGATGGAAGGGATACCACATGGAAATGGCAGTGGACTATTAAAGACAGTCTATATATAAAAGACACTTTAGGCAAGGATACTTTTGGAGGATTAGCAGTCGAAAAACCTTACTTTACACAAAATATTAACCATAAGCATCCATTTTATTCAAATTATAGAACTGCTATTGTCGTCCTAGAAGGGACTAATAAATATAACTGTTATGATGCGGATACACAGTATTTCAAAGTAGATACAACCCCTACTTTGGTCATTACCCCTCGTCAAGACACCACTATTTGCTTTGGGGAGAGTGTGCAATATACTACACGAGGCTCAGATACCATCTGGTACGGAAATTTTCAATGGGGAAATAAAATAAGTGGTGACTCCATCGTCTTATTTACACCGAGAAATACCACCACCTATAAGGTTTTAGGTAAGACTCCACAATGTCCACCCACGAGTAAGGATATAAAAATCACTGTGGTACAACCATTAGAGACCAAGGTAACGACAGAACCTCAATATATACTGCGTGGAGCAGTGAGCAGTATGAAGCTCATTACGAATGGCATTTTGGATAGCTTAAAATGGACTCCAGATTCTAGCCTGTCGCGGCCTAAATTTGACTCTACAGGTGCATCGCCGAAATTTACTACTACCTACAAGGTGAAATTATTCTATAGTCTAAATAATTATGTATGTTCGCAGGAAGACTCTGCCACTGTCTTTGTAAATACAGATTGTCAGGTAGACTCGTTGAAAATCCCTACAGCCTTCTCTCCAAATGGCGATGCGTTGAATGATGAATTTTATATTAAATCTTTTGCCTTAAAAACAATACTTTCCTTCAATGTTTATAATAGATGGGGAAACAATGTATTTAAAGTAGAAAATGTGCCGGCTGATGACAAGCAGTATTATTGGAATGGTAAAATTAATAATAACGGTGAAGATGTACCATTAGGCTTATATATCTATAATATATCTGCAGTCTGTAAAAATGATCAGATATTAAATTTTCAAGGAGAAATCACCGTACTTAGATAGTTCAAAAACATGAATAAATTGAAATTAGTTTTTTTTGTATTAATAGGCATTTTTGGCGTTTCGATAATGCATGGTCAAGATCTCATCTACTCTCAGTTCAATGCCATGCCTTTAGCAGTGAATCCCGCATTTGCAGGCAATAATGCTTGTAACTACAGGTTGTCAGCTATAGGACGCAGTCAATGGACAGGTGTTCAGAATGTGAGTTCATATAAATCAGGTACCATAGCTGGAGATTTTAACCTCAATAATGTATACAATGAACAGCTTAATCTTTGGGGTATGGGTTTAATGGCGTCTTATGATCAAGCAGGGGTAGGATCCTTTACTAATTTTAGTGTAATGGCAAATCTCGCCTATCATGCTCGTTTCGGGATGGAAGGTCAAAATTTTCTATCTTTTGGCATGGGATTAGGGCTAGGAAATAGAGGAGCCAATATAGGTAAATATACCTTTGCTAGCGAATTAGATGCCTTTGGTAGGCCTATTCCTAATATTACTTCCGGTGAAAGTTTTAATTCTAATTCTATTTTCTATCCTGAGGTTAATTTCGGAGCTTTAGTAACCTTGAATCCCAATGAAAACACAAATATCTATGGTGGAGCATCCATTATGCATTTATTGAGCCCCAATATCTCATTTACAAATAATGAATATAAATTACCCATGCGAGTAAATTTTCACGCAGGGGCGAATCTTTATAGAGGAGGTTTTTTCATATTGCCTACGGTCTATGTACAATATCAGCAGCATACAAATTATAATGTCGGAGGTTACTTTGGAACAACACTTGCGGCTGGTCATGAGACAAGAAATCCTATCATTGGATATTTAGGACTTTGGTACAAAAGTAGTGATGCCATAGTCCCAGCTGCCAGATTAGACGTGGGAAGAATGACTATAGCATTTAGCTACGACCTTCATATAGGGGGGGTATCTCAAAATTTAAGTGGAGTTAGCTCACCTGAATTATCCATTAACTTTTACGGATGTTTTAATAGAAGCTCTAAGCGCACGGGTTGCCCTTCTCTTTAACCCGAATCTTGCTTTTCAAAAACTTTGAATTGCAGACCGACGAAGAAAATCTAAACATTTTAGTAATATAATATGTAAGATTTTCTTGTCGGGGTTAACCCTGACAAACCAAAGGTTTCGTCAGCCCTTCGGGCAGATTTTGCATTTCAAGTGCAAAATCTGGGTTTAAGCAAATTTAAGGAACTAAGTCGGTTATTCTTTTGTTCGTTACATATTAATGCACAAATTTAGATGTATTAATGCTTAAATTTTTAAACAGAAAAAAATGGCAGTAGCAATAACAACAGAAAATTTTAAAGAACTAACAAGTAAAGAAAATGAGCTAGTAGTAGCTGATTTTTGGGCAGAGTGGTGTGGACCATGTAAGATGATAGGTCCTGTAATAGATGAACTTAGTCAAGAATTTGCAGGTAAAGCCACTATTGGCAAAGTCAATGTGGAAGAGCAAGGTGATTTAGCCGTGCAGTTCGGAGTTCGCAATATCCCTACAATACTTTTTATAAAAAATGGTGAAGTAGTTGATAAGCAAGTAGGGGCTGTGCCTAAAGCGGCATTAGTAGATTTAATAAATAAACATATCTGATTTTAGAATAGATAAAAATTATAGAGAAGGCAGATATTTATTTATCTGCCTTTTTTGTTATATAATCTTTTTCTAACCAATTATAGATTTCGATTTGACTTCGAATCTTCTTTTTAGCTCTAGATGCAGTGATTTTTGCATTACTCATATTGTCATTGTGCACTCTTGCTTTGACATTATCGGTTAGTTGTATATCTAAAAACTTCTTGACCTTTTCCAGAATCATCGTATCATATACAGGTGTTGCCACCTCTATTCTATAATCAAGATTTCTTACCATGAGATCTGCAGAACTTATATAGCACTCTTCATCACCATCATTTAGGAAGTATAAAATTCTTGCATGCTCTAAAAATTTATCTACAATACTGATAGCATGCAATTGCATATCTTTAGGGATATCTGTAGCTACGCAGCATATACCTCTAGCTATTATTTGTACATGAACACCTGCTTCTTTAGCTTTATATAGCGCATCTATGATTTCATCATCTACCAAACTATTCATTTTTATAGTGATTGCCGCCTTTTTGTGATTCAATGCATGCTTTGTCTCTCTTTGGATTTTTGATAGTATTTGGGCTCGCATAGAAAAAGGTGCCACTAAAAGGTGTTTAAACTTATAAGGCTTGTAGTATTCTAGGTAGTTAAACAACTTTCCTACCTCTACTGTTAGATTTTTATGAGTAGTAAATAAGCTCAAGTCACTATATATATCAGCAGTTACCTCATTGAAATTTCCAGTAGATATATTGCAATATTCCTTACGAATCTTACCAATTTTCTTTACTATGTAAACCATTTTAGCATGCACTTTGAGCTGAGGATGTCCGAAGATGACCTGAATGCCCTCTTCTATCATCTGATTCGCCCAAAATATGTTATTTGCCTCATCAAATCTAGCGGTAATCTCCATAATAACAGTTACCTTCTTCCCATTTTTCACTGCATTAGTCAAGATATTTACTATCTGAGATTTCGATGAAAGTCTATATAATGTCATTTTTATTTCTTCCACATAGGGATCGATAGATGCATCACGCAGAAAATCTAGTAGGTAGGTAAAAGAATTATATGGATAAAAAAGCATGACATCTTGTCTTTCTATGACTTCAAGCATACTTCGCTGTCCTTCCAGTTTGTAATTCGGCAAACTCTCGATTTTGGGATATCTGAGGTGTCTCAATCCGAACTCTGGGAATTGCATAAAGTCCTTGAAATTATGATATCTCCCGCTGAGTACAATATTACTCTTTGATATCTTAATCTTTTTTAAAAGAAAGGCTAACAAGTCTTCTGAAATAGTTTTGTCAGCTATAAAGCGCACGGGCTGTCCTCTCTTCCTTTGCATGAGAGACTTTGACATATAACTCAAATCTGATTTTGAAAAATCACTATCTAAATCTAATTCAGCGTCGCGTGTTAGTTTAATAGTAAAGGCCGCAGCTTCTTTTATATTAAAGACTTTATAAATTTCATCAAGATTTATTCGGATTAAATCGTCTAGCAGTATGACCCTATGTTCGCCTTTTCTTAGCGAAGGCAATTCTATAAATCTGCTAAAAAATTCGGTTGGAATTTCTATTAGGGAATAAACTTTCTTACCAGTTTGAAGTGTTAACTTTATAGCTAAATAAATCGATTGGTCTCGTAGATTAGGAAAGTTTTTATTTTCTCTTAGGATTAGAGGGGTAATACCTTTCTGGATATTTTTTTTAAAAAAATCCCTGCACCATATCAGTTGCTTTTCATTCAGTTCAGTTTCAGATAAAATCTGAATACCATGACTTTTCATTTCATTCTTAATATCATGAAAAGCAGTCGCAAAAATTTTCTCATCTTCCTTTAGCTTTTGATAGATTTGAGCGAGTATTTTTTTAGGGTTGTAATTGAGTTTCTCTATTTGTGCCTCCATTATTAATCTATGAAGTGTACCTACACGTACACGGAAAAATTCATCTAGATTGCTAGAATATATTCCTAAAAATCTCAATCGATCTAGAATAGGGACATTGCTATCGAGGGCTTCAAAGAGTACCCGTTCGTTAAATGCTAGCCAACTGAGCTCTCTATTGACTTTTGGTAGGGTATTTTCTAAATAATTTACTTTTAACTCGTTCACGACAGTTTTTAATGATTTGCAAAGCTAATAAACATAAATCTGCACACAAAGTTTGAGAGGTTAAAACAAGTTTAAATCTTTTTTTTAGCTAAAAAATTCACTCTAATTACTTGGTTTTATGCTTATTGCCCTCATGTCGAATAAATATTTAAAAAAAAGCTTGCTTATAAAAAATAAAAGTATTTATCTTTGCACTCCCATTCGGAAACGGACAGGGTTAAAAATCAAAGTGTAAGTCTTTCTGGTAGGCACATTGAGAAAAGAAAAGAGTTCATTGACATATAAGATAACAAAAGAAAAAAGGT
>JAEUUY010000024.1 GCA_016787225.1 Chitinophagales bacterium | reverse complement strand
TAATGATTTAGAAAATGCAGATGAACATTTATTCTCCCTTTATAGGCTATATTTAGATAAAGAAGATGCTGCCAGTGCCGAAAAGGTCAAAGCAGAACTCATCGCAAAATACCCTAATTCAAAGTATGCGCTTTATGCACTAAATCCAAATGCTAAGTCTCAGGAAGAAAAATCTGATTTGGCTGTAGCAAAATTATATAAAGAAGCCTATACCAAATATCAAAAGACCTTCTACTCAGAGGCATTAGATATGTGTAATTCAATAGTCGAAACCTACCCAGACCATAAATTGACTCCTAAGGTGAAATTACTTAAGGCCTTTATTTACTCTTATATATATAACGCAGAGGATTATGTCAAAGCATTGCAAGACATTATCTCTCAACACAAAAACACGGAGGAAGCTAAAGTGGCAAAGGAGTATCTAGACTTACATTTAAATTTAAAATCAACCAAAGCGGCAGTAGACAGAGAATTTGTAGATGTCAAGAAAGAAGTGAGCGTAGCTGAATCCTTAGAAACCAAACCGTCAGAAACTTCCTTGTTAGGAACTATTGAAAAGTCTAAAGAAAGTATAACTCTTGAGTCTAAGCCATTAGCCGAGGAATCTAAAAAAGAGGAAACTCCACTACAGAAAGAAACCTCACCTGTACAGAAAGATGCCACTCCTAGAAAAGAAGGCACAACAATAGCTTCGGACAATCAGAAAAAGACAGAAGATGGCTTACAGATAGTCAACTATGCTTATAAACCTACTGCGAGACATGCCATAATATTCAAACTATCTTCGGATCTAAAGGAAACTACTGCAAAAAATATGCTCGATGTATACCATAGAACCAATTTCAAGGGTTTAGGATATAAAACAGAGGTATTCGAAATAGATAATCATCGCTTCCTCAGTATTGGAGGTTATAAAACAGTGCAGGATGCGATCGAATTTTATGCTAAAATGGAATCAGATGTTCTAATAAAAAAACTTGTGATCGGTTCAGAGAAGTACTACATATCCTCTGAAAACCTTGATATCCTCTATATATCTTCAGGTTGGGATCAATATGTGTCTTTCTACGAAAAAAATTATCGCTAATCAAAACTGGAAAATTGTATATTTGCACCTCCAAAAAACTGACTTGGTAGCTCAGCTGGATAGAGCAACTGCCTTCTAAGCAGTAGGTCATTGGTTCGAATCCAATCCAGGTCACATTAATCAGAATTAGCCCTCACAGCAATGTGAGGGTTTTTTTATTTTCATTAAAATTTAGGACTTATAGCCACATTAAACTATTCATTCTATTTTCCTATCCTAGTTTAAATTTTAATAGTAACTTTGGATTTAAGTTAAAAATAGCATTAAACTGATATATGATATATAAATTGCAAGATGTCCATTCTGTTGCGAATAACTATTTGAACGAATTGCGTGATGAGAAGATACAAAAGGATCGCATGCGTTTTCGTACCAATATTGAACGTATAGCAAGTATTCTGGCCTATGAAGCTAGTAAGTCATTGCATTATGGTTCATTAAGTGTGCAAACACCTCTCGGTCAGAAAGAATCTCATTCGATAAGTGATAATATAGTCATAGCTAGTGTACTGAGAGCTGGTCTACCTATGCACTATGCGGTCTTGAATGTCTTTGATACGGCAGATAATTGTTTCGTTAGTGCCTATAGAAAACATCATAAGTCGGGTGAGTTTGAGATTCGATTAGAATATGTCGCAAGTCCCAATCTTGATGGAAAAACGCTAATACTTTGTGATCCTATGATTGCTTCTGGATCTAGTATTTTAGCCACTTTAGATCAGTTAAATCGTTATGGCAAGCCTTCGAGGATAATTATATTAGGTATAATAGGCAGTGTACAAGGAGTAGAAACAGTTTCCAAAAAACACCCATATATTGATATTTTTATAGGAGATATAGATGATGAACTCACTGCTAAAAGCTATATTGTTCCTGGGCTAGGTGATGCCGGAGATCTTTGCTTTGGCGATAAAATGGAAAGTTAAATATTTATTTGAGATGAAAAAAAGAGTTCTTGTTACATTGTTTTTTTGTTGGTTTTTTCTCTTAGGTTTTTCTCAAACCAAACAAGAGGTTCTCGTCAATGAAGCGATAGGTCTATATGGGTTAGGTAGAATTGATGAAGCTTTCAAATCGCTTGATGATTGTATTGCTAAGTACCCTAGTTTCGACCAAGCAATATACATTAGAGCAAATTGGAGCGTCATAGCAAAGAAATATGAAGATGCCTTGCCTTTACTTGAAAAGTTGGAGTCAGTCAATCCGAAATTTAATCCACAACAGAAAAAACTTATAGCTGAGACTTATTTCTACATGAAAAACTATGACAAGGCAGAGGAATATATTCAAGAATTTCTTAGAACTCCGAATTTGAGTGCACAAGGGCAAATGTATGGTCAACGTATGATTAAGAACTTAGCGTTTGTTCGAACTCAAACTAGTGAAGTTAAAAAAGTAGTTTATTACAATTTAGGACCAGAGGTGAACTCTACCTATAGTGAATACTTTCCTTCAACCAATGGTGATGAGTCTGCGATTTATTTTACTCGCAGAGATAAGCAAGGAGAAGATATTTGGCTAAGTTATGCTCAGGGAAATAAATGGTCAACGGCTTATAAAATAGATGAACCAGAATTAGAAAATGAAACACGATATGTCTCTATAAATACCTTTGATAATGATGGCGCACATACTATTACTGCTGGAGGTCGTCAACTCTTATTTACTTCCTGTCAGCGACCAGGTGGTCTAGGATCCTGTGATCTGTATATAGCCTATAGAAAAGGAGAGGAGTGGGGCAAGCCAAAGCTGCTGCCGACTGTCAATACCCGTGGCTGGGAATCGCAGCCTTGTATGTCTGCTGACGGCAAAAAACTTTATTTTGTAAGTAGTAGAGAGGGAGGCGTTGGCGAAAGCGATATCTATATGAGTGAATTGACTAGTGAGGGATTCTCAACTCCTATCAATCTAGGACCGAAAGTAAATTCCATAGGAGCAGAGGATAGACCATTTATTCATCCAGATGGACAAACCTTATATTTTTCATCTGATGCACATCCCGGATATGGAGGTAAGGATTTGTTTATGTCCAGATTTGAGAACGGAGAATGGCAGACTCCTGTGAATCTGGGACCAAGTATCAATTCTATAGGAGATGAGATTTCTATATTTATCAATACCTTGGGCAATAAAGCCTATATAGCTAAAGAAAACAATGAAAATAATCGTTCAGATTTTGATATTTATTCGTTCGAACTGCCTAAAGAATATCGCCCTAAAACCGTTACGTATATTAAAGGCATTATCTCCAATGCCAAGACTGGTCAGCCATTAAAAGCTTCGGTTAAATTGACAGATATAGCTGAGAGCAAACAAATATCTACTATGAATAGTGATGAAAAATCAGGGGATTTTTTACTAACGGTAGTAGCGGATAAAGAATATGGATTCCATGTGCTCAAGGAAGGATATGCTATTTATTCCCAAAATTATTCTTTTAGTGAAGGAGGTAGTAGGTTAGAGCCCCAAGTTTTAGAAATAAAAATGATGCCTCTCGAAGCAGGCACTAAATTCGAATTGCGCAATGTATTTTTCGAAACTGCCAAATTTGACCTCAAAACTACCTCATATCCTGAGTTAAATTATATTGTAGATATATTGAAAACAAATCCCAGTTTGAATATTTTAATTGCTGGACATACAGATAATATAGGCAATACGGCAAATAATCAAACATTATCAGAAAATAGAGCAAAGGCAGTAATGAACTATTTAATAGAAAAAGGTATACCAGCGGAAAGACTGAGTGCCAAGGGCTATGGTGCATCCAAGCCTATTCAGTCTAATGAAACAGAAGAAGGAAGGGCAAAGAACAGACGTACTGAAATTGAGATTCTTTAAAATAAGTTAATTGTGTTTAGATTTTTTAAACCACCTATGTCATAGTTATATCTTAGTTTTGCATTCACAATTAAAAAAAAAGAAAAATGAAAAAAATATTATTACTTGCAATGGTGTCTTTTGTAGGTCTAGGCTTATCAGCACAAAAACCTGCTAAAGGCAAAAAAGCTGCAGCAGCAGCAGAGGCGAAAACAGTAACCGTAGCACCTATTTCAAACGATCCAGCTATCTTTTTAGAAAAAGAAACTGTAGACTATGGTGTGATAGAGAAAGGAGCAGATGGTACTAGAACTTTTAAAGTAACTAATAGGGGCGCTCAACCCTTGTTATTGACAAACTGTAGTGGGTCTTGTGGTTGTACAGTACCTACCTGTCCTCGTGAGCCTATCCTACCAGGTAAGAGTGCAGAGATCCAGGTAAAATACGATACCAATAGACCTGGTCCGATCAATAAACAAGTAAACATAGCTAGCAACGATCCTCAAAATCCAAATAAAGTGGTATTCATTAGAGGTGAAGTAAAGGATACACCTGCAGCAAATTAATCGATGTAAAGAATTATAGTAAAAAGCCATCCTTGTTGGGTGGCTTTTTTGTTTTGACAAGAGGGCTTGTCCTCGAGCCCCAACAAAAAAATTGAATCACTTTGCCTTATAAAAAACTATTTTATTTTCTCAGCCTACATAAATGGACCTTTATTGTAGGTACAGTATTTGTAATTTTAGCAAATCTAGCCAGCTCTTATACGAATAAGCTAGTTGAAAAAATTATAAACACCCTCGTAAAGGTTATCGACTCAACTGATACGATAAATATTCAGAAAGAAATTTTGTTGTTTTTATCTTACTATATAGCATTGACTTTGCTTTCTGCACTTTTTACATTCCTTATGCGGCAGACCATCATAGTAGCGAGCAGGAAAATTGAACAAAAATTGAAAGATGATTTATATGCGCAAATTCAGCGTTTGGCTATAGGCCATTTTAAAAACTATCCTATTGGAGACTATATGAGTCGCATGGCTGAAGATGTAGGTAAAATTCGTGAACTCTTTGGACCAGCTGTTATGTATTTGGTCAATATGATTACTACCCTCAGTGTTTCTATTTTTTTTATGATAGAAATCAATGCAGAACTTACCCTATTTGCTCTATTACCACTTCCATTTCTCTCTGTGTTTATTTATTTTTTTAATATTTACTCCCTTCAGTTTAATAAAAAACTGCAAGAGGAAATGTCTGCCATGACTTCTATCGCCCAGGAAAGTTACAATGGTATCCGTATTATCAAATCGTTTACTTTAGAAAATAAGGTATTTCAGTCGTTTTCACTAATTAGCGATTCCTTCAAAATTCAATCTCTTAAAATCGTAAAGTTGGATTCTTTTTTTATGCCTATAGTATCGTTGCTGATGGGAGCCAGCATTCTCCTGAGCATATATAAAGGTGGCATGTTGGTGATAGACAATCACATACAAATCGGAGGACTCACTTCATTTATCATGTTTGTCAATAGACTTTTATGGCCTGTGATGAGCATAGGCTGGGTCGCTAGTTTATTCCAAAAAGGAAAATCGGCTCTCATTCGCTATGAGGAAATTATGGCCTTGCCTATAGAAAATATTCAACCTATAGAATTTTCAAACGCCAAAAGGCTAAAAGGAGATATTGAATTTAGAGGTGTTTCTTTTACTTATCCCGATACAGGTATTCAAGCACTGCATAATGTTAGCTTCCACATAAAACCAGGCGAACGCTGGCTTATCATAGGAAAGACAGGAAGTGGCAAATCTACCTTAGCAGAACTATTGATAAAATTTTACCAGAATTATCAAGGTTCGATACTTCTAGATGGACAATCTCTAGAAAGTTACTCGAATAAGTATGTTCGAGAGCAAATTTCTTATATACCACAAGAAGTCTTTTTATTTTCCGATACAGTTAGCAACAATATAGCCTTCAATACAGATAAAATGGATGAAGCAGCAATATTAATTTCTGCTCAAGATGCACAGATTCATAATGAAATTCTTCAATTTAAGGAAGGATATCATACCATGGTAGGGGAACGTGGAATAACGCTTTCGGGTGGTCAAAAACAGCGAATCTCAATAGCAAGAGCCTTGATAAAACCAAGTCCTATTTATCTATTTGATGACTGCCTGAGTGCGCTCGATGTCACAACCGAGCGACAACTCATAGAGGCGATGAATCAGCGTGATAACCAAAGTACTATCATCCTTATCACTCATCGTATTTTTAATCAACTCAATTTCCACAAAGTCCTTGTACTGCATGATGGTAGTGTAGTAGAAATAGGTAGTCACGACGAGCTTTTATCTAAAAAGGGATACTATTATGAGATTTATAAAAAGCAGGAAATGAAGAGTATAGACTTAGTTTAGTTAGAAATATTCGAATATAACATTATTTTTTCTAGTCTAAAACATTTGTAATCTAGATAAGTTTTTACGGATAAGTCCTTGATTTTTTTGTATATTTGTGCATTGAACAATTCTTTTTTGCATTTTTCTAAGAGTGCATGAGACCTTAATTTTTAAGAATATGAGAAAATTTTTAACAATTTCTTTTTTGCTTGGATTTAGTCAGTATGTTTTTTGTCAATTGCCTACTGGTTACCCTGTATCTTCAGCCACAAATAATGATGATGAGTGTATCCACGAAGTCCAGTTAGCCACCCTTACCAATAATTCTAGTTGCATTGGGGCTTCAGCTGCAGCTTGGCCTGCTTCAAATGGCTTGCCAGCTTCTAATCCAAACATGTATGCGAATTACACCTCCGCTGCGTGGTCTCCACCAGTATTAACACCTTCAGCCACGTTTGCACTAGATCTAAAGGTAGGTTATGAGGCTACCAATGCTTGGGATTTTTCGCATGGTATATCTGTATTTATTGATTATAATCGTAATGGAACATTTGACTTACCGGGTGAAAAAGTAGCTGGAACTACTACTCAAGTTACGGCACCTATTGGGTGTAATTTTGCTAATAGAAATTACTCCTTTACAGTGCCTACTACTATTTCTGTTGGACAAACTTTGATGCGTGTAGTAGTCATTGAGAGTAATGCAACCCCTGGACCTTCTGGCACATATGGTTGGGGTGAAACAGAGGATTACTTAGTTTTTCTTGGTAAGAAAAAATGGGACTATTCCATGGCATCTATGACAGCCCCTGATAGTATATCTTTTTGTGCTCAGGAACCTGTGACTATCAAGGCCAAGGTAAATAATGTAGAGAACCAACCAATACCTGGAGGCAGGGTAGATTTGTATATAAAAAGCGCTAGTGCTGGTGGGACAACCAATCTTTTTACCAATAAATCTTTTACACAAACAGTAGCCAATGGAGCGAGCATAGAGGTAGAATTTCCACCTATTATGTTCCCTAAAGATGAATTATTAGAGTTTAAATACATCATTACGCATCCCCTCGATTCCAATAAGAGCAACGATACCTTGGTGAAGTATGTACAAGTGTATAAGAATCCAGTTTATAAATTAAAGTCAGATACGGTCTGTGCTGATTCATTCAGTACAGTTATGATTTATGATAAGCCTTTGCCATTATTTCACAAATGGACCAATGAGTCTATTGTAGATACGACGACCTATGTCTTGCCTTCTTCTGGCAAAGTAGGTATTCAGGTAACGCGCGGCTGGAAATGTACTGTTATCGATTCCGTACCCGTGATAGTAAAACCATTACCTAGGTTAACAATGGCAAGAGACACGGTATTGTGTAATGGTCAGTCCGTAACCTTAGCTGTATCTATGGACTTGCCAGGCTTTGTT
>JAEUUY010000023.1 GCA_016787225.1 Chitinophagales bacterium | reverse complement strand
TCGAATGATTAATTTTGCAAAACCCAAAAATCTTGAGAAGAGGAGTCATTCTCTCTAAGAATGATTCTTCTTCAAAAGAAATAAATTGATTTTATAACTCTCAACCAAAAATCAATTTACACACTTTAGTGAATACTACCTTTAAATTATTCAATATCCATTCATTTGCTAACAAACGATAGTGAAATAAAATGACTAATACTGAATTATAAAATAGTATGGGCATAGAAAAAAAAAGTCGTAGTAAAACTTGATAAAATTTAGGCTTATCTTCATTAGAAGCATTAATAACTTTAACATTAAAAATACTTTTTATAGGAGTTGTCCCAAATTGACTTATGCTAATCGTATAAAATGCAATGACGAGAAGATATCCTACAAAGGCAGCAATATAACTGGGTGTTATGGGCATCGATTGATTTGAAGTAAATATATTATAAAAGGTTTGTGCTTGACAAATAAGCATTATGGTGGTCATTAATAAAGCCTCTAAAAGCAATATTTTAAGTCTTACTGGTCTACTTATATCTATGAAATTAGCAGTAAACATATTTATAAGTTGTTTAAATAATATCTATTAATTAGCCGAAGAATTTTGTTACCAAATAAGACCAATCTTACATATAATAATATAGAAAATGAGAGAATTAAGCCATTCAACTTGTAACTTTAATCTTTCATTTTATTTTAAAGATTAAAAACTACCCTTCTTCATTCTCCTTATCCAGATACTCTTGTACCACATCGATAGCGTTCGTTATAACATCACTGAGGGCGGTGATAAAATAACCTTCTTCTGCCATATTCATAGCGTGTTTAAGCGCCTCTACTTCCTTAGGTATAGTTTCGTAGGTGACATTTTTACCAGAAGCTTTTAAACCTTCTAGGAGCAGGCCATTGATATTTTCTTCTGTACGTCCACGGAGGTGCTTTTCCTGACGGATGATGATATGGTCAAACATACGACCAGCTATCTCTGCACAATCTCTTATATCCTCATCTCTTCGGTCACCTACACCTGCGATGATTCCTATTTTCTTTTTGGCTTCTATCGTAGACAAAAACTCTTCGATACCCTTATAGCCCATTGGATTGTGAGCGAAGTCTATCATGACTTTAAATTTCTTAAATTCAAAGATGTTCATTCGTCCTGGAGTTTGTGCTGCACCTGGCAGGAAGGTTTTGAGTGATAGACTGATATCATCGGTTTTGAATCCATAGAGATAGCTGGCTAGAGAGGCGGCAAGTACATTTGCTATCATGTATTTGGCTTTGCCACCAAAGGTGAGAGGAACATGTGCTGCTTTTTCTATTCGTATTTTCCACTCTCCACGCTTTATGGTGATATAGCCATTTTCATATACCGCCAGTATTTTATTTTGTTTGGAGAGCTTTCTAGCTTCAGGTGAGTTTTCGTCCATTGAGAAATAGGCAACTTGACATTCTAGTTCCTTAGCCATTTTCATGCAGTTTTCGTCGTCGGCATTTATGATAGCCCAGCCATCTTTTTTTACACTTCGAACTACTACAGATTTTACTCGAGCGAGGTCTTCTATGGTATCGATATCACTAATACCGAGGTGATCCCCTTGCAGATTGGTAATGATGCCAATATCGCAGCGGTGAAATCCAAGCCCAGAACGCAAGATACCACCACGAGCAGTTTCCAGTACAGCGAACTCTACACTAGGGTCTTTCAAAATATATTCAGCAGAAAGAGGACCAGTGGTATCTCCCTTTTCCATCATATGGTTTTGAATATAGATGCCATCTGAGGTCGTGAAACCTACCTTATAACCATTATTTTTTACTATATGGGCTATCAGACGAGTAGTAGTG
Source organism: Chitinophagales bacterium (assembly GCA_016787225.1). Lineage (NCBI taxonomy): Bacteria > Pseudomonadati > Bacteroidota > Chitinophagia > Chitinophagales > Chitinophagales bacterium. The sequence continues at coordinate 92,774 of JAEUUY010000023.1, read as the reverse complement.
GTTTTCCCATTCGTTCCAGTAATAGCAATAATTGGTATTCTACTAGGTTTGCCTAGTGGGTAGAGCATATCCATAACTGGAGCGGCTACGTTTCTAGGCAGACCTTCTGCTGGGGCTAAGTGCATTCTAAATCCCGGTGCAGCATTGACTTCTAGAATGCAGCCTCCATTTTCTTTTAAAGGCTCGGTGAGATTGGGAGCCATAATATCGATACCGCATATATCCAAGCCTATAATGCGAGATATACGCTCACAAAGAAAGATGTTCTCAGGATGCATGAGATCTGTGACATCGGTAGAAGTTCCGCCCGTACTTAAATTAGCCGTAGATTTAAGATAGACAATCTCCTTTTTCTTAGGAATAGTTTCTAGGGTATATCCTTTTTTACTCAATAAATCCTCGGTATCTCTATCTACATTGATTTCAGTCAAAACGTTTTCATGTCCATAGCCTCTTCGCGGGTCTTTATTGGTTTCTTCGATGAGTTCTTGAATAGTTAGTGTGCCATCGCCTACAACATGCGCAGGTTCTCTCTTAGCAGCTGCGACGAGTTTATTATCTATAACTAATACACGAAAATCAAATCCTGTGACGAACTTCTCTACTATGACTTTGCGGCTAATTTTTTTAGCTACGGCGAGGCCTTCCACAGCCTCTTCCCAGGTTTTGACATTGATAGAAATACCCCGTCCATGGTTGCCATCGAGAGGTTTGACTACGATAGGATAACCTATTTTCTTGATGGTATTCTCTAAATCTTCTTCATCTACACAGATATCACCTTTCGCCACAGGTATAGACGCCATATCCAGCATGCGTTTGGTCGCTTCTTTGTCACAAGCTAGGTCTACCGCGATAGAGCTGGTTTTACAGGTAATGGTAGCCTGAAATCGCATTTGATTGACCCCATAACCAAGCTGCACTAAAGAGTTTGTGCCTAACCGAATCCAAGGTATATCTCTAGCCACAGCCTCATCGACAATACTGCCTGTAGAAGGACCAAGACGTACACGCTCTCTAATTTCTCTCATTTTTTGAATATCGGCCTCTAGATCATAAGGTTTATCATCTGCCAGTGCCTGAGCAATAGCTACAGATGCCTCTGCAGCAAATAAACCTACATTTTCCTCCAGATAGCTAAATACGACATTATATACCCCAGGAGTTTTTGTTTCTCTGGTACGACCAAAGCCGGTGTCCATGCCTGCCATGGTCTGAATTTCAAGAGCAATATGCTCAATCACATGACCCATCCAAGTTCCTTTATCTACGCGCTGAAAAAACCCACCTCTGCAGCCTTCCGAACAACGGTGTTCTACCAGAGTAGGCATAAGAGCTTCTAGTCTTTCACGGAATCCTTTGATCTTATTGGTAGGCAATAGCTCCATTTCTTCAAGATCTAGACGCATTTGAATCAATTTCTTTCGATTGATACTCCAGATATTTGGACCACGTAAAGCCTGTATTTTTAGAATCTTCATACCTATAATTTATAGTTAAAAGTTGATGATGACATTTTTAGTTTGGCTAAAAATAGAATATTATTCAAATAATTGAGTTTTTTTTTGTTTTTTGGATGAATTTGAAGGTATATTCTTATTAGAATTTCACACTATGGGGAAAAGTATTTGTTAAGGGAATATTATGACACCCTTAAATTTGCATCTATGATAAAAGGAAAATTAGTCGTCATAGGAGGTGCAGTCGATAAAGGCAGCTTTACTGAGAAGGAATTTGACGCCAATGTAGAAAAGAATTTAAATTTCTTTGAAAAAGGTATTTTACGTCGAATAATCGATGAATCATTGTTAAAAGAGGATTCACGAATAGAAATAATCACGACAGCCTCTAAAATACCTAAAACGGTTGGACCTGAATATAAAAAGGCTTTTGAATTTCTCGGGTGTAACCATGTTGATGTTTTACATATTGAAAATAGAGAAATAGCTAATCAAGAGGAAACCCTAGAAAGATTGCAGAATGCGAATATTGTTATGTTTACCGGGGGAGACCAACTTCGATTAACATCTATCCTTGGTGGTACGAAGTTTCATGATATATTACTTGATAAATACCAGAATGAAGATTTCGTATATGCTGGTACATCAGCAGGTGCGGCAGCGGCTTCCAATAATATGATTTACCAAGGTTCCAGTCAAGAGGCCTTGCTCAAAGGCGAGGTAAAAATCACGAGTGGTTTAGGACTTATCAATGATGTGATTATCGATACACATTTCGTGCAGCGAGGCAGAATTGGTCGCTTGTTTCAAGCTGTGGTAGGAAATCCAAAAGTGCTAGGGATAGGTCTTGGCGAAGATACTGGGCTACTCATTACACAAAATAATACCCACATGGAGGCAATAGGCTCTGGGCTTGTTATTTTGGTAGATGGTAGAGAGGTAAAGGACACCAACTTAACCGCTGTAGAAATGGGTCAGCCGATATCTATCAATCATCTGGTCACTCACGTGATGAGTCAATATGATACCTTTGACCTCGATACTTATAAAATGACTATCAAGTCATCTAGTTTCGTTCTAGTTCCTTAATTCTCTATCTCAATGAAAATCATTATTCACGGGGGTTTTTTCTCCGAATCATCACAAAGCCTGGAAACTAAAAAGGCTAAGCAAGATGCACTAGCTAGAATTGTTCAGGATAGTTACGAATATTTAAAATCTCACACTGCCTTGGAGACAGTTGTCTATGCTGTGAGTTTGCTTGAAGATGATGAACTTTTCAATGCTGGCATAGGCTCTATGATTCAAAGTGATGGGAAAATACGCATGAGTGCTTCGCTCATGGATGGGGTATCCAAAAAAATGAGTGGTGTTATTAATTTAGAACAAACTAAAAATCCTATTCAAGTAGCTCACGTTTTACAAAAAGAACAAGATAGAATCCTAGCAGGGGAGGGTGCTACTGATTACGCAAGAAGACATGGATTTGAACAATTCTCTACAGAAATACCAAAACGACGAGAAGAATACGAAGCTAAGTTAAAATCACTAGGTACAGGTACGGTGGGTTGTGTAGTTTTAGATAAAAACGGCTATCTAGCAGCAGCTACTTCGACAGGAGGTAAGGGCTTTGAACTAGTGGGCCGTGTTTCTGATTCAGCTACGGTAGCAGGAAACTATGCCAACGATTTCTGTGGAGTGAGTCTTACAGGTGTAGGCGAAGACATAGTCAGTGGGGCTATGGCGGCAAAAATTGTTACGCGAGTGACAGATGGTATGAGTTTAGAAAAGGCTGTAGAAAAGACCTTTGATGAAATCAAACCCTTTGATGGCTTTGCTGGTGCTATTTGTATCGATAAATTTGGTAATATCGTGCATCGGGATTCTTTTCCAACTATGGTCTTTGCAAGCTTTGATGGAATTAGTCTTGAAGTTTTTCTTTAAGTTTTACTTCGCTTCAAATAATAATTTATAGAGTTGTAATATCGTTGTCGATAGTATAATTATCAAAACAAGTTTTCTAAAATTTGATTGACTGAGGTAAACGAGTAGTCTTTTTCCAATATAGCTGCCAATAATGGCAATAACAATTAGTCCAGGCAATATCAGATAAGATTCTTTATTCATGTACCCATTGAACAAGTAAACTATAGTTCTACTTATATCTACACCTAAATCGATGAATGCTGAAGTTGATATTAAAATAGACTTTTCTAGTTGAAGGCTTGTTAATGCTAATCCTCTGATAGCTCCACCACTGCCAATTATTCCAGCAAAAAATCCTGAAAAAATTCCACTGCTAACTAGATTTCTATTATTAATTTCAATCCCTTTGTCAGAGTATATTAAGAGCAATATTGCAATAAAGCACAATGTAAAGCAAACAAAAATTTCTAGATAATGCGTTGGTATATACTTGCTTAATAATGCACCAATAATTACAAACACAATAGCTGGAATCCCTAATTTAAGTAAAATGTTTTTATCTAAATGTTTATGAAATAAAAAAATCTTTGCCAGATTACTAAAAACGTGAAACATGCCTGTAATGCCTAATACTTCTTTTACATCAAAAAAATATGAAGCTAACGGCACAAATAGTATGGAAGAACCGAATCCGCTTAGAGTTCCTATAACTTCGGCTACAAAGGCTAAGAAATAAAAAAGATAATATTTTTCCAATTATATAAATATTGAAACCACTATCTAGTTTCCAAAAAAACTAAATCGTCAACTTAAAATTAGTTACGATATCTGGAAAATATTTCCCAGCATAATCATACACAAATGCGCTACCATATGCCCTATCATAGCGCTTTCCAAACCTTTTTTCCAATATAGCCAGCCAAACAATAAACCGGCTATACTATTCCCAATAATTATATATGCAATGGTTGATACTCCTGGTTGAGATACAGCTTGAAACACTACTGGTAAATGACCTGCAGCAAATAGCAAACTACTGACGATTATCCCTAGCCAAAACTTTAGTTCTGGTGGAGATTTGACTACGAATGAAAATAAATAAACGAATAAACTCATGAGACCAAATCTAGTCAAGATTTCTTCAGTAATGCCGCCATATAAAATTCTCGCAGCAATATGTAAATTGACATCTTTATTCAGGAGTGCAAATTCAGCTGGAAATGATTGTTTATAAAAATGACTGACCAATACAATGAGTGCACCTGCTAGTGTCCCTAGGGCTATTCCATAGATTAGTATTTCTTTCCAATTAAAGTCTTGTTCATATAATCCGCTGAGTTTCCCTAGAATTGGAGATCGAAGTCCCACCTTATTGAAGGTGAATATCCCTAGAAAAATTGAAACGAATAACATAATAGCTGGATTAATGAGCATTAACCACTTTAGAGTTTTTGGACTCACTTTATCTAACACTTCAGGAGGAATGGAACCCATCGGCAGATCAACAAAAAGCAAACTGAATACTCCACTGAGACCAAGTATAAATAAAATCAAACCTAGAAATAATCTTTTTTGCATAATTAAAGGGGGGTTTAAATTAAAAATTCTTTATATAAACTTACTAAAGCAACTCTAGCTATAGCTTCCTTATTCTTTGTTCTGGGATAAAATAGGTCTATTCTTTTTATTCTTATTTTATCACTTTGTCCATAAGCAATATATGCATGAGGTTTATATTCTCCGAACTTTTCTAGATATCCTACTACTGCTATACCATAATCTGCTTGTGTCTTTGTCAAGGCTAGAGATAATAAGCTTTTAGCACATTCTTCACTGACGGCTGAATACGTATTTAATAACTCATGTTCAATTAGAAGTTGTGAAGTTTTAAATTCGTCGGTATATACATTCCATCCGCCTTTGTACACAGCAGAAGAACCACTATTATTGGTTACTAGATTCGAAATATAGCCTCCTGTGCAGCTCTCCACCAAGGTGATAGTTTTATTTTGATCTTTTAAAGTTTGAAAAACGAGTTCCTCAATAGGAGATTTTGAATCACCATAGATATATTCTTTGAGAACTTCACGTATCTGATTCGCATAATTATCTATTTCTGTTTTTTGGTCAAAGTTGCCGCTTAGCCTTAAATTCACTGCCATAGGCGAAGGAAGATAGGCAAGACTTATGCCCTCTCCAATACTAGACTCGATATGCTCGATCTTTTTTGCAAGAAAACTCTCCCCAAGTCCTGATGTTTGGATGTAGGCATAATAGAGGGAAGGTAGATTATATTTTTTTTGAAGTCGTTCAAGGAGGTACGTCTGAATTAAGTATTCCATTTCATAAGGAACACCAGGTAGACAGATTAGAATTTTGCCTTCATGCTCAAACCACATACCAGGCGCCGTACCTCGCGCATTGAATAGTACGTAGGCATTTTCAGGCACATCAGATTGAGCTTCATTTACAGGCAAGAATGGTACATTTCTAGATTCGAAAAACGCTTTAACATGCTTGAATGTTTGTTCATCGCGTTTGAATCCTACACCAAATAGATCCGCAATTGCTTTTTTAGTAATATCGTCTTTCGTAGGGCCCAATCCACCCGTAGTTATAATAATAGGAGCAGTTTTCCATGCCTCAGTAATGGTAGTTTGAATCTCCTTGAGATCATCACTTATGGCTATACGTTTATGAACCGCTATCCCTATTTCATTGAGCCGCTGCGCTATAAATGCAGAATTTGTATCTATAACCTGACCTATGAGTAATTCGTCACCTATGGTGATTAAAGTAGATTTCATTATCTACAAATATAAAACAACTAGCAGAATAAGCCTTATTTTTACACATGATGAGAAGGAAATTAAGAATAGCTTTTTTTGGTACTCCCGATTTCGCGGTAGCCAGTTTGAAAAAAATATTAGAGATGGGCTGGAATGTGGTTGCTGTCATTACTGCCCCAGATAAACCAAGTGGTAGAGGACAGCAATTAAGTGTATCAGAAGTTAAGAAATATGCATTAGATCAGCATTTAAATATTTATCAACCTGAGAAGTTAAAGTCTCCAGATTTTGTCGAATTATATAAAAGCTTAAATATAGATTTAGCAGTAGTAGTAGCTTTTCGCATGATGCCAGAGGTTATATGGGCGGCACCTAGAATTGGTACAATTAATTTGCATGGCTCATTATTACCGAATTATCGCGGTGCAGCACCTATTAACTGGGCTATTATCAATGGGGAAAAGGAAACAGGAGTCACGACTTTTTTTATCAATCATGAAATAGATAAAGGTGATTTGTTGTTTCAAAAAACTTGTAAAATAGAAGACTCCGATAATTTTGGAACCCTTTATACCAAGTTGAAAGAGATAGGGGCGGATTTATTGCACGAAACACTAGTGAGAATAGAAGAAGGGAATTACCAAAGTTCTAAACAAGAATTTAAGCCAAGCGATAAAGCAGCACCTAAAATAGATAAAGATATACTAGAGATTAAGGATTTCCAATCTTCGGAGGCAATACATAATTTGGTAAGAGGGCTCATACCTGTGTACAAGCCATTCTTTACCTATAAAGATAAAAAGTATATTGTTAAAAATGGAAGATTTAGTTTAGAAGCAATAAATGAAGAACCTGGGGATATCGTCACAGACAATTTATCCTATTTAAAAATCGCCTGCAATAATGGTTATTACTGGATTACAGATATACAGGCAGAAGGCAAGAAGCCTATGGATATCAAGAGTTTTTTTAATGGGAATCAGATTTAAATAGCCACGAATTCACTAATTCTAATTTGTTAAATTCGTGAATTCGTGGCTAAGATGTTAATTAATGATAGCCGTCACACTCATATAATAATTTCTCAGCGGCATAGCAAAGCTATTGATCTCCTGATAATCTTCATTCCATAAATTATCTATACCTATACTCCAGTTAATTTGATTTCTTTTGAGATTTTGCTTAAATGTCCCTTTGATATTTGTTAAGAAATAGGGATTCAGGCGCATAGTATTATTTCCGTTTATAAAACGATGTGAGGTATAATTATTCGACATTTGGATTTCATACTTAGGGTTGATATATTCCAGCGTCACAATATTTTTAAAGCTTGGAACATAGGTTAAATATTTCCCATCTCCATCTTTCGCATCAATATAGTTCATAGATACAATTGTTCTGAAAAATTGATTGGCTTTTAAAGAACGCAACCATTCAAGGTGGGTCTGGATACCATAATTTCTTACTTTGCTTATATTGATAGGTTGTCCGAAACTAAAGTCAGCACTAAAGGTATCACGAATATTGTCATTACTGATAAGCATATAGGGCTCTACATTGAGTCGAATTTTATCCGTTGTACCTTTGTGCTCATATCTCCATACATTTCTAAGTTGATAGTTCGTTTCCGGCTCTAGATTTCTATTTCCTGTATAGGTAAAGAAAGGATCGACTAAATTATAGAAAAGCTCATCGCCATTGGGATTTCTCTGATTGATATCTCCTATCAACTGCACCGAGAGCCTATCGCTAGCTTTGTAAGTCGCAGATAGAAAAGGTAGAAATAAATTTGAAAAATAGGAATGAGTAACAGATTTTATTCCTCCTTCAAAGGTCCAATTCGCCATAGGAGTATAGGCTAGATTGACTTGCTGGCTAGCTTCATTTATGACCTCCTCCTGTTTATAATTCGTAGAATTCATTACAAATCTACTTGGGTAGAGTTTATAGTCGAGCTTAAATTTATCAGTAAAAGAGGTATGATAATGCACAAAACCTCTGAATGATTGCGTTTCAAACTTTGAGTTTACAGAGAACCCATCATTTGGAAAATAGTCTCTCTTTTCATTGTAGTAAGCGAGTTTAACAGTGAGGTTATTGTTTTTTACCCCTAGAAAGGTTCTCAAATTATTATCTCTTAAATTAGCCTTGGAAGGGAAACTTAGTGAACCTGGATTATCTCTATTGGTATGTAAATACCATAGCCCTGATTCTATTTCCCAATTTTTGCCTAGTGGATAAGAAAAGGAAACTTGAGTGTTGGATTGCGCTTGACCATTGTTGTCCATTCTCTTTCGCTCACCTTTTGTATTATAGAATTCAAAATTATTGACGCCATGGATATATTGCTGATTGATAGAAATATTACCCTTACCTATTCGAGCATTCGCTTCTATTTTATGCGAATACAAACTTGAAAGATAGGCTGTAGATGAGAGTGCTAGGTAGTTTTCATTTCTATTGGGATGAGAAAGTGAAAAGCTTCCCGCCGTGGTTAGTCTATTATTATTAATATCAAATTGAAGTGATTGAGTCAAAAAACTAGGAATTTGATTGAGGTCATAAAGCCCCTGACTAGGAGAGTTTATAGGGAGTTCATTCCATAGTAATGTAATGTTTTGCGCTCCCATACCTCTAAGAGATATCGTAGAAGATTGTCCAAAGCCTGTATTTCGAATATAAATATCTCCGAACTGGTTTTGTAAATTATTTGCTGGGAAAATCTCTGGCATATAATCGGCTCTTACGTTTGATTTTTTCAGCGATTTGATTTCTACTCCTTTTAGCAGATAACTCGTGTCCTTATCCTGCGCTAGAAGAGTTAGAGAGGTCATTACGCATAAGCATAATGTTGCACGGAATGCGTACGTCATTTTTTTCATTGTTGTTTGGTTAATAAATTTAATAATATCCACCCATGCACAGTGAGAGAATGTATTGCTTTATTGGGTAGGTTTCCTGACTTATTCCTTTTCTCCTTCCTTCCCATAAACCAGAGGTTCACAGTGGATTTGCTTGGCGAAAAACAATTGGAACTTACAGTAGCTGGCACTGCTGCGGATTCGCACCGCATTCCCGTTTTTAAAGATAGTATCTTATGCAGACCTTATCTCCCAACGCTGCAAATATATAGACTTAGCTTTTTCTTTATCAAATTTTCTTTTTGTTTGAAATGAATCTTATATTTTTGCATTAGAATCAATAACTACTATATAATTATGAATAATAAAATAGATTTGAAATTAAGTGCTTTAGTTGGAATTATTATACTAATAGCTTTAGCTCGCTTGATTCCTGCTATGCCAAATTTTTCTCCTATGGCAGCCATTGCATTATTTTGTGCAGCCCATTTTGATAAATTATGGAAGGCTATTGCAGTGACCTTATTCGCAACTTTTTTTAGTGATCTTATTCTCAATAATACCATTTATTCTTCTATGAATAATGGATTTACTATTTTCTATGATGGTTTTATTTGGCAATATTTGGCCTATGCAGCTATAGCATTTTTAGGTTCTAAAATTTTTACTAGTATTAATAAATTTAAAGTAGTTGGCGGCAGTTTAGCTACAACACTAGTATTTTTTCTAATTTCTAATTTTGGTGCTTGGATTTCTCTTCCATTTTATACTAAAGATATTTCTGGTTTAATGGCTTCCTATGCAGCTGGTATTCCATTTATAAAAAATACGTTGCTCAGTGATTTGATATATTCTTGTCTTCTTTTTGGAGGATATTTTGTATTGCAGAATCGCTTCGCATCAATTAGACTTCCGTATTTGAAGTACGCATAATCATTGTGCAAAAAATCTGTCAACGCTGCAGTTCTGACTTTACTTGCCTCACCAATGATATAGCTCACTGCGCTTGTAGTTCTATCCAACTTTCTTCTGAAACAAAAACTTACTTGGCCAAGACCAAGTATAATTGCCTTTGCAATAACTGCTTAAAGGAGTTCAATCAAATACTTAAAGAGATAAGTCAAGAATCAGTGTCGAATTCTGTTATGATAGAAGGCTTGGATTATTACTACGAAGGTCCTTACAAAGTAATGACAGAATATTTTCATATCAAGCGAGGATTCTGCTGCGGGAGTGGGTGCAGGCATTGTGCTTATTAGATTCACTTCTCGGAAATCAGAGACTTCCGAGAAGTGAATCTAATTCTTCCTCAATTTCGCCATATAAAATCCATCGCCTGCATAGTTTCTTGGCTCTAATACTAGCTGGTCTTCCATTTTATATCCATTGCGAGTGATATATTCTATTTGCTTTTGATTTTCAGATTCAAATAGGCTACAAGTAGAATATAGCAGCTGCCCACCAGATTTTAAAGTTTTATCAAATAAATGGAAAAGTTCGCGCTGTTTTGTTAATTTTTCTTCGAGTGTTTTTTGAGAGATTCTGTATTTGATGTCAGGCTGCCTTTTCAGCGTTCCACTACCAGTGCAAGGTACGTCCATACAGAGGATATCCGCCATACCTTGGTATTTTTCCAGCACTTTATCTTTAGCCATATCCGTCACTACTTTATGGTCTTTCCATTTATTAATACGTAGTCTCAGATGTTCTAGTTTTTTACGTTCATTATCACATGCTAAATGAAGAGGATTATAGTTTCTCGTTTTATCAATGATATGAGTCGTTTTGCCGCCATTTCCTGCGCAGGATTCTATTATGGTATTGGCATTTGAAAAATCGACAAACTCTCCTATTATTTGTGAGCCGATATCTTGTATCTCGAAAAAACTCTGATTCTCATGAAAAAATTGGCGGTGCGTCTGAGTCCGGTTCAATAGGCGTATACAATTCAAGTTAAATGTACGCCCTTCGATTTTGACTTTAGTTATTATTTCATGTGGTATTTCTTGCTCCTGAAGCTTTTGGGCAAATTTATTTAAGCTTAATAAACTGGTATTGACTCTTAGGTAAATATTACCAGGCTGCTGCATGGCCTTTAAATTGTCTGAACTATTCGGATCTTCTTTTTGATAAATATCCCGTAAGGATTTAGGCAATGAAAGACGAATGTGTTCTTCTAAATCTATATTTGATTTAAGAGTTTCATAATCTGTAGCATGTTCTGTCATATTGCTGAGGTAAGCTCCTATAACACCTTTGTTTTCATATTTTCCAATGTATTCTAACAATTCAAAGCGACGCACGATATCATAAGCTGCCTGATAAAAGTTTCGTCGATCTTTAGCTCCCCATTTTTTGTGAAAATCAACTTTCTTTTTGAGTTCATTGTCTAATACAGCACCTTGTCCTACAAGGTCCAAGACTTCTTCTAAAGCTTTAATTTGATTGGGAAATAAGCGCATGTATTGTTTTGAAATATTAGTGATTTGTTATTGTTTTTCGTGCTCTTGTCATTTCTCGTTTCCCAACTGGACCTGCAGGTGATTCTACGAGAAAGCCTGCCGTTTTGAGATTGCGCTTAACCTGACCTTTAGCACAATAAGTAACTAGTATGCCATCTGAATGCATGCTTTCGTAGATTTTTTTAAATATTGACTCTGTCCAAAGTTCAGGTTGCGCATTGGGTGAAAATGCATCGAAATAGATTAAATCGAAAACTTGATTGAATTTGATACTAATCAAGTCATCAATTGATTTTTGAAATTGGAATTTATTGAATTTATGTACTTCACCCCATTCTGATTGATTCAATTGGCTTAATAAAAGATTAAGTTGATCATCTTGTGTTTTAAATTCATGATATACATTTTTCTCAACAGGAAATTTTTCGATGGAATAGTATTGAATATCTAGCTTATTTTTGATGGCATACTGCCATGTCAATACAGCGTTGAGACCAGTTCCATAGCCCATTTCAAAGATGGATATCTTGCTTTTAGTTTTTAAAATTTCTGATAAGCCATGTTCAATAAATACATGATTGCTCTCAGATATAGCGCCATGTATAGAGTGATAGGTTTGTTGAAAGGTCTCACTAAAGAGTGTAGGGGAGAGGTCTTTGGTTTGTTCTAGTCTAGTCATATGTTATTCAATAACCTTAGCTATAATATGTCTGTGATTTTCTCCTTGATGAGAAATATTTACTAAGACATAAGGTTTAGGAATCAGTTTTTCTGCATGCTGATGCCATTCAATAAAGCAATAACTCCCACTAAAGAGGTAATCTTCTATCCCTATATGTATTGCTTCGTCTTCATTTTTCAATCGATACCAATCCATATGATATAATACCCCTAGAGTTGAATTATACTCGTTGACAATCGAGAATGTAGGGCTAGAAAGAGAGTCAGTACTTCCTAAACAGCGGCAAATTTCTTCTATTAAAGTGGTCTTGCCTGCACCTAATGGACCTTCAAAACAGAAAATTCGATAATCTTCAAAGTGCTTGACTAGCTCCTTAACTATCGACTCTATATCAGCAAGATTATAGTTCAAAATCATTCAAGAACGAAATTAACTCAAAAAGAAGAAATTCGTTTATTTTGTTTGTATAAATACTAGTTACTAGTGACAAACCACTAGCAACTAAATGCCTGAATATACAGGCAGCTGACCTTCTGACTTCAATAGTTGAACCATATTTTCTATATCCTTATCTATTGCTGGATCAAAAGTGTCTTTTAGAGAGTACCCATGATTTTTTGCAGCAAATTGATAGAAAATGCAATTAATCCAGCTTTTTGATTCTCGCAGAAGCTGATAGGTAGTCTTACCAGTTTCTCTGTGAATTAATTTTACTAGAACTGGTCCATCAGTAGTATAAAGGGCTTTAATTTCATTTTCAAACCGATCTCTAAGTTCTTTTTCTTTTGTTTTGAGATAAGTTCTTTTTTCTTTATTTGACATATTGCTCGTAGCCTGAGAAGAAGTCTCATAAATTTGTTTAGCCATTAGTGCATAAGGGTAGAGTTTGATGACTCGACGCTTTAACTTCTGATAGGCTTCTTCTTCTTCGGGAGTTCTCACATTGCCCTTTTCTGTTATATCTACCTGGGGCAATGATTTTTTTAATACCGTGTCCACATGAGGATTGATAGTTCGGTCTATTTCTATAGTCTCAGCAGGCTTGACTTCATCTTGGACAGGCGTGGATTGTGCAGTAATTTGAACAGAATGGATAGAAAATATAGCGAGGGATATAATGATTTTATTCAGTTTCATGTTTTAGGAAATTACTTGTAAATATAAACGAATCGAAATTTCTTTTATTTTTTTGTTCCTAACTTGGATATAAAATTTTAACTAAGGTTTAAATTGTTGGCTAAGTATACTAACAACTAGCTTTTCTTTTAAAAATCCCAAACAGTAATACAATTAGTTTAATTTTGCCTTGGTTTCTTCATGACGTCATCAAATTTTAAATCTGGTTTTATCAATATAGTTGGATTGCCTAATGTAGGTAAATCTTCGCTTATCAATATGCTTTTAGAAGAAAAGCTTTCGATAGTGAATAGTAAATCCCAGACCACTCGTCAAAACATCAAAGGTTTTATACACGCAGAGGGCTATCAATTGATTTTAGTGGATACACCGGGCTTTATTGACGAGCCTGCTTATCAGCTGCAAATCAATATGAATTCATACATTGAGTTGGCCTTAGAAGAAGCGGACATCATCGTTTTAGTAGTCGATAAATATAATTTATTAAAAGATGACCATCCGCTGATTTCGGAAATTAAGAGAGTAAAAAAGAAGATATTTCTGGTTATTAATAAAGTGGATCAATGTTCACCAGAAGAGGTCAAAAAGTTAATTTCCTATTATGAATCAATTTTAAAGTTTGATGAAATTGTATGCATTTCCGCTGAACTTCATCTTGGCAAACAAGGATTTTTAGATTTATTAGTAAAGCATATACCGATTCATCCACCGTATTATGATCATCAGGACTGGACGGACAGGAATATGCGGTTTTTCGCTTCTGAAATTATTCGAGAAAAAATATTTTCAAGCTATCAGAAGGAGATTCCCTATAGTACAGAAGTAGTTATAAGTAAGTATCAGGAAAAAGACAGTGGAGAGTCTATTATAGAGGCTATTGTCTATGTGGAGCGTGAATCACAAAAACGAATTTTGATAGGTCATCAGGCTGAAAAAATCAAGAAAATATCGGCTGAAGCTCGTCATGAAATAGAATCTTATACGGGCACTAAGATTCATTTGTTTATTTTTGTCAAAGTATTGGAAGACTGGAGGAGTAAAGACAAGATACTCGAAAAGTTTGGATACTTCAATCCGAAGAAGATAGATAAGAAATGAACAAGACAGTAGCAATAGTCGGTAGGCCGAATGTAGGTAAATCCACACTTTTTAATCGATTGGTAGGTGAACGCAAAGCTATAGTAGATGATATTAGCGGAGTAACGCGTGATAGAATCTACGGAGAAGTAGAATGGAATGGTGTTATTTTTGATTTAATAGATACAGGAGGCTATGTCGATAGCAGTCAAGATGTGTTTGAAAAGGCGATTAAAGAGCAGGTAAAAATTGCCTTAGACGAGGCTCGAATCATATTGTTTGTTGTAGATGTCACCACTGGAATTACCTCCTTGGACGATGATGTAGCGGATATGCTGCGAAAATCTAATAAGGATGTCTTACTAGTCGTCAATAAGGTAGATAATACTAAACGATTGCATGAAAGTGCTGAGTTTTATGGATTGGGTTTTGCTGAAATGTATCCATTATCCTCTATTTCTGGTTCAGGTACGGGAGAAATCTTAGATGCTATAGTAGAGAAATTGCCTAAGGAAACTACTGAAGATGAATTGACTAAAGAGGAAATTGAAGCTATGGAAATACCCAAAGTGGCAATTATTGGACAACCCAACGTGGGTAAAAGTTCTCTCGTAAATGCACTCATGGGAGAGGAACGCAATATCGTAACAGATATCGCAGGAACTACACGCGATTCGATATACTCCGAATACAAGAAATTTGATAAACACCTAGTTTTTATTGACACTGCTGGTATTAGACGCAAAACCAAGGTCCATGAAAATTTAGAATTTTATTCTGTTATTCGTGCGATACGATCGATAGAAGAAGCAGATGTCGTATTGCTTATGATTAATGCGCAAACAGGAATTGAGGCTCAGGATATGTCTCTATTTAAAATAGTGCAACGGAGAAGAAAAGCCATAGTTATCATAGTCAATAAATGGGATTTGTTGGAAAAGGAGACGAATACTATGAAAGAATATGAAGCAAAATTAAGAGCGAAATTAGCTCCTTTTAATGATATTCCTATTCTATTCACTTCTGTAACAGAAAAACAAAGGATATTTAAGTTATTAGAATTTATAGAGTCTGTATCGAAGGCACAGCGAAGAAGAATACCTACTAGCCAATTGAATGATGTCATGCTTAAAATTATCGAAGCTACACCACCACCATCGCATAGAGGTAATTTTATTAAAATAAAATATATAACCCAATTGCACGCTCATACGCCAACCTTTGCTTTTTTCTGCAATCACCCGAAATATGTGCCAGAGCACTATAAGAACTTCTTAAAAAATAAACTGAGAGAAAATTTTGATTTTAAGGGAATCAACATAAACCTAATTTTTAAAGAAAAGTAATTAATTATTTTTAACAAAATAATGGTTGCAAATACCAAATTAGCTATATCTTTGCAGCGAATTTTAAAAAACATATAAATTTTAGAAAAATGAAAAAATTAGCACTTTTATTGACAGTTGCAACTTTCGCAATCACTTCTTGTAACGAGACTAAGCCAGCTGAAGAGGCTGTAGAGGCTACTGCTGAGGTAGCTACAGACGCTGCTGCTGCAGTTGTAGATACTGCTGCTGCTACTGCTGTAGTTGATTCTGCTGCTGCTGCTGTTGCTCCTGCAACGAAGTAAGAATAATTGGTCTATTAAGATAATTATTTAGAACGTTCTATAAGATAGACTGCCTTTAGGCAGTCTATTTTTTTTTACATTAGTTTGAAATTGTTGATACTTGCGACAATATAGTCAAGGGTGTTTTCTAACTTTGCATTGAATTTTAAAAAATCAATTAATGAAAAAATTAGCACTTATCGCATTGACTGCATCTTCACTTACTATCCTTAGTTGTAATAATGAAGAGAAGAAAACTGAAGAAGTAACTATGGATCAAGCTGTAGAGCAAATGACACAAGCATTAGATTCTGCAAATGTAGTAGCACCAGCTACTGATTCTGCTGCTGATCCAGCTGCACATTAATCATATAAAGGTATATATGAATTGTAAAGGGTTGACTATCAGAATGGTCAACCCTTTTTTATTTTTCTACTTCAAGGCTGCCTTTCGCTATAAGAGTAAGTAATATGTTTGTTTCATTACAAACAAGAGAACTCGGCATCAGTTGCCATACCTTACCTGTCATCTTGAACCCATTCTGAGTCCTATTGAGCGCTTGGTTGGTTGATAATAAACAGTAATCCAGTAGCTCATTTACTGGCATGGAAAAATTTTCCTCTAAATTTCTTTCAATTTTGCCATTAAATAGCCAATTGGCTATCTTGTGTAGAATGTTTTTAGTTTTGAAATCAAATTCCAAGTTTCGCATTTTCACCGTCCTGTTTAATTCGTCATAGTATAAATTTCCTTGTATAAAAACTTTTCCATTGAATGAGCCCGTTAGGTCACTTTCTATCATCAACTTATTGTTGTTTGCGTATAATGAGATATCGTTTACAGTGATCTTATATTTGCGCTCTTGAAAACTAAACTCCTGATTTAAAAATTTTTTCCTCGCTATGTTACTAGCTTCTAAATAAGGTATAGTCACCAAAGTATATAAGCTAAAACTGTCGTAATTAAACAATTTATAATTCAAAGGCGGTATATCCTGAACCTTCGGGGTGCTTAACATAGAATCATATCCTATGGATGATATGACTTTGATATTGACCTTGAAAGCAGATATAATATAATTTTCGTCTTGTGTAAATGGCAGAGCTTCAATATTTTGAGGAATGATCGCGAGCCAGGTATTATAGTCATCAGATACTTTTTGCGGTTCCTTCATTAGATTCCATACATCGATTATCTGAGTTTTTAAATTTATATTTTTGGCTATCTGAGAATCGATAATACCAGCGTATTCTCCTTGTTTACTATCTAAAATCTTTTCTGCAATTGGAGTGATAGGAACTTGAAGTGATACAAAATTCAGACTTGGCTTTTGCGTCCAGATATAACCATTTTTCAGAGTTTTAGTAGTCAATTGCCAATCCTTAGAAATATTATATACGAGGTGAAAGGACATAATAAGTCTAAATTCAGTATTCTTATAAGTATATATACCTAGTGCACCAACTCCTTTCTCAATCCACACTTTGAGTGGAACGTCTACTTTGAGTACATTATTTTTCACGGAACTTAAACGTATATCCCCATCCTTCCATACGGTACATTTTAGTTGATCATTATTTTCATCTGTGTAGAGACTATCTTTGTAAATGATTCCCTTGATAGCCTGATTCGTCGTTTCTTCTAATTTCTTTATACTTAACTTAAAAGGAAACTGAAGAGAGGAGCTTTGAACAAATGTTTCGGTCTGCGCTAAAGCAGATAAACCCCAAAATAGTAGAATAGTTATTTTAAATATCAGCTTCAATTTTCTATGCAAATTTCATTTTATATCTACAATTGATATCGCCTTTTTTAATATCTTCTAATTTTCTTTTTATCATCTGCTTTTTAAGCGGTTTTAATTTCTCAATGAAAAGTATACCTTCGATATGGTCATATTCGTGCTGAATAACTCTGGCTGTAAAACCTGTAAATACCTTCTCATTTAGTTCTAGCTGGGCGTCATAGTATCTAATTTTTATCGCTTTTTCTCGTTCTACATGTCCATAAATATTGGGGATACTGAGGCAACCCTCTTCTAATGAATGCAGTCCGCCATTTTCTTCAATCATTTCAGCATTTATGAACACTTCCCTTAAGCCTTCTTCAGATTTGTCTTTCCGCTCATCATCATCATTGACTTTGCTGCTATCTATTATAAATAGTCTAATGGATAATCCTACTTGAGGAGCTGCCAATCCTACACCTTTACAGTGATACATAGTCTCAAACATATCTGAAATAATGGGTTTGAGCTTGGACCCATCGAGTTCTACAGGATTCGCTTTTTTCTTTAGAACTGGTTGTCCAAAGGCATAAATAGGGAGTATCATTTGTTTAAATTGGATTTTAAATCTAAATAATTTTGAAGTATAATAACTGCTGCAACCACATCAATATTAGCCTTATTTTTTCGCTTCTCCTTTCCTACACCACTATCTAGAATGGATTGAAATGCTATTTTAGAGGTGAATCTTTCATCTATTTCTTCGATGTATTTATCAGGGAAACATTGATTTAGTTTTATTTTCAATTCGACTATATCCTTGGCTATTTCGTTTAGTTGATTATTGAGTTTTAAAGGTTTTCCTATAACGAAACCCTCGACAACTTCTTTTTCGCAATAGCCCTTTAAATAAGATAATAAGTCATTCGAAGCAACTGATACTAAGTGTGTAGCAATGATCTGCAAGTTATCTGTGACAGATAATCCGCAACGTTTTTTACCATAATCAATCCCTATGATTCTCAAAATTAATTTGATTTTACATAAATCTTGAAATAAACAGGCTTCTCTTTAGGTTCTGTATTACCAAAAATGGAGAGCTTATTCATATTAAATCCACTTTTTTTGGCACTATTATACTCTATTTTGACAGTCCCAGTGTCTCCAGCTTGAATTGGTTTAGTGTCGTAGCTCGGTATTGTACAGCCACAGGAGACCTTTATATCTGTTATGAAATATGGATTTTTACCAGAATTGATAAATTTTATTTCTCTAGTTATGACCTTATTCTTTGGTATCGTATCAAAATCGTATTCATTCATTAAAAACTCTATGGTTGTTGGGTTTTGATAGAAATAGTCATTATTATCAGCTCCAAAAATTGGATTTTGAAGTTTATTATACTCAGCTTCTGCTTTGACCTTTTCATTTAAAGAAACTAAGCCGTTTTCAGTTGAACTATTTTCCTGTTTATCCACTAAAATATAAACTAAAAATAAGCATATAAATAACAGTAAAATGGTAGCTAATTTCCAAATGTTTCGCATAATTTTAAATATAGGGCAAAGTTAATAAATTTATCAAAATAACTGCTAGTTCATTGACTTATGAAGTTTCTGAACTCATCATACCTATAGCCTTTTGATAATAAGTATCTTACCAGCTTAGTTTTAGTTTCTTGTTTATCATATTTAGCTATGAGAGTCTCCTTCTTTTTATTTATTAATGCTTCCAAATTTGCTTGGTAACATATTTTATCTAACTCAGCGCAAACCTCATTAATGAGATTATCTCGAATACCTTTATGTTTTAATCCATAACGAATTTTTTCTACCCCATCACGCTTATAGGTGACTTTTGAGTGGACATAGGCTCTGACATATCGCTCCTCGTCGATAAATTTATTCTCTAGAAGAGAATTTATTAAATTATCAGTAAACTCGCTAGGGACTTTTATTTTGGTCATTTTTAATTTAACTTCCGAAATACAGCGCTCTTGATATGCGCAATAATGCTCCAGTTTTTCGAGATATTTTTTAAACTCAACCTCGTTCATAACTATTCCTATAAAGCTTATAAATATAAAGTAAAAACGAAAGAATACCTGCAATGAAAAAGGGTAGACTGAAATATACCTCTCCTTTATTAAAAAACTCCAGCGTCATCCAGGTAGAATTAGCAAGTATCCAAAATAATACGGATAGATTAACCCAGAAATCAATCTGTTTTTTTGTAATCATTAAAATCCAAAAAGCGGCTGCTATGGTAGGTAATACCATGATAGTTCCTAAAATTTTAAAATCCATAGCCCAGCATAAATCTTTAACTAACCATAGAAGCACATGGAAATTTTCTATAACTTTTTTATTCACTGCTATAGTTTGATGCTATTAAACTTAAAAATAACTTTCATTTTTTTTATTTTAGATGTTTTGAAAGCTATTTGGCCTTATACTTAGTCAATACAGCGGCTATTTTGCCAACCTTAATCGGAGATTCAATGAAAACAGGAAGTCTGAGGTCGTCATCCGTCATATAAATTCTCATTTTATCAACTTCTGAGAATACATTTCCTTTGATGAGAATAGGTTGTAAGACTAGGCATTGAAAGCTACCATATTCTGTTGAAATTTCTTGACTACCATGATATTTAACTCCTATGGTAAAAACTTCATTGTCTATAAATAAAGGAAAGCTAAATTGTCCGCCACTATCTAATTTTTTATAGTCCAGTGTTCTAGCATAAAGTATTGCTGATACCACGTCTTGAGTATTCTCCGGTATGGTCATCGTATCAATGATATGAGATTTTTTAAAATCTTGCATTTCTGCGATTACTTCTTGCTTCTCGTGAAAAAAATTGAAGTCATTATGTATTTTTAGTCCACCTTCATTTACCCTTCTCAGGAAAAACTTTGGTAGGCATGTATTTGTCTCCGTGACAGTAGCATATTCATCTCTAACCTTGTAAAATAAATCAAAAGCTGGGGCAGTGCTACCTCTGGCTATTAATACCGTATGATGTTTATCATTTACCGCTCGTTCGCTTAATTCGAAGATAACATTGCCTGCTGTAACCCAAACCTCACTGAATTTATATATGACCCTATATTTGAAATATTCACCTGATTTAAATTGATTTACAGGTAATAAATCTTTACTTCGAGATTGACTATGGAGTATACTAAATACAAATAGAGAACTAAGAGTGAAAACGAATGCTTTCAATGTCTAATTTTGTTTTTGACAAAGTTCCACGAGACTACCACCTGTAGTCTTTGGATGAAAAAAGAAAACTAACTTATTTGCTGCTCCAATTTTGGGAGCTTCTTGCAGTGGTTCGAAGCCTTCCTTTTTCATACGTTCTATTTCCTTATAAATATCTGGAACTAAGAAAGCCATGTGATGTATTCCTTCCCCTTTTTTCATAATAAATTTCGATATAGGGGAATCTTCTCCTATACCTTCGAGTAGTTCTATTTTAGAGTCTTGACCTGTTTTAAAAAATGCTACTCTTACTTTTTGATTTTCTAAAATTTCTTCATGATATGCGCTGCTCTGTAGAATTTTTTCATACATGATTTTGGCTTGTTCTATATCTTTTACCGCTATTCCTATGTGGTCTAAAATCATTTGAGTAATAGTTCTAAAGGGTGATTTTTTGAAAAATAAATTTAGAATTTAATCCCTAAAAAAATGAGAGGTTATTGTCTAAATTATGATTTTTAATATTGAATTTTAATTTTGGACAATAGACGGAAGATAGAGTCAATAAAAAGTTTGGATGGCATATTATTTTAACCTTCTCCATGTTTGAGATTTGGTGATAAATAAGACCTTTCCAGTCACTATCAGTTTATCAGGACCATTCATTTTGAGAAAACCATTGTATTCTTTGCCCGAATCTGCTTTGTATATCTTACCGCCATCCCATTTGTCTCCGTGCTTTTTCATATTATAAATGATTACCATTCCTACCAGTGGCTTGTTCTTACGGTCACCATCGCAGACTTCGCATACACTGTTATTAGGCTTGAGCAGCAGTTTTATAATTTTTCCAAATAACTTCCCATCTCTTTCATAGATTTCTACATGTGACTTTTCCTTGCCCGTTTCGTCATCAATGGTAACCCAGATACCGATAGGAGATGATTGTGCACTCATTTTTAAGGAATAAATGCCAATGAATAACATGCACAATAATAATTTTTGCATAGAATTAGAATTTGATGACTAAGATAGATAATTCGCTGAATATTTAGAGTTTTTTTCGCTAAAATCTACTTTAATCATGCTAGACAACCTAACTTTGGTTTGCTTTTAAACTCTATCTATTCCTACTTACTACACTGATGTTCGACTCATAGGTAGTTTGAAAAACAAAAAAATGTAGAGATTATTAAGGAATTAAAAGCTTGAGTGCAGAATGTAAGCATTAAAATTCCACCATTTTTCATCTAGCTATTTAATCATAAATAGTTCATAAAATGATAATATAATGCAGATATACATTGAAAAATGCGATTTTAAGTTATACCAATAGCGGTTTTAAAATGGTCCAACCCATTTTAAAACCTTGCTATGGTAAATCCCGTAGCTGTATTTGTTTAGTGCAATGAGCCATGCGACATTGGACTAATACTAATACGCTTACGGTATTAGAGTGTTTAAATGCACCATAGTTAGTATGTGCCAGTATAAATGCTCTGGCTGAGAGAGAAAAAATACTTTAAACCCGAATTAATCATTAGAAGCCACAACGTGGCGAACTATATGATTTAGTTGTCCCGAGGGTTCTTCGGACGATTTAGATTTTGTTTCAATCCCTTACGTACGGGATTGAAATACAATTTCTTAATCGATTCTTCATTTTCTAATGCGGAATTTGGGATAAAACAATTAACAGCTAAGTATGCTATTTCTATTTATTTTTACAATTATGATTCATAAAATAATTTCTGATCCGAATAGACCTTTAATACTAATCACCAATGATGATAGTATTTATTCAAAAGGTATACGAAGTCTAATAGATGCAGTGAAAGACCTTGGCCAAGTTGTGGTGGTGGCTCCTAGTCTGCCGCAGAGTGGTATGGGACATGCTGTGACGCTCAAAGAACCTATACGCCTCACACCTATTCAGCGATTTGATGGTATTTTGGGTAGTTTTGCCTGCAGCGGTACACCGGTAGATTCTGTAAAAATTGCTCGTGATGTTATTTTAGATCGCAAACCTGATATTTGTCTTTCTGGTATCAATCATGGTTCTAATTCTTCTATCAATATTATTTATTCAGGAACCATGAGTGCAGCAGTAGAGGCGGCTATTGAGGAGATTCCTTCTATAGGTTTTTCCTTATGTGATCATGATTTAGATGCTGATTTTGAAGTAGCGAAGTCTGTAGCTCGCAAATTGACTATACAAATGCTAGAACATCCAATGACGAAGCCTAGTCTGCTGAATGTAAACATACCCAAAGTAAAAGCTGAAAACTTAAAGGGTTATCGGGTGTGCAGACAAGCGCAGGCAAAATGGGTAGAGGAGTTTGAAGAACGCAAAGATCCACGAGGTGGACACTATTATTGGCTTACGGGTAGGTTTGTTAACTTTGATGAAGGCCATGATACGGATGAATGGGCACTAGCTAATGATTATGTTTCCATAGTTCCTATCCAGTTTGATCTCACCAACTATCACAATATTAATTATATACACAATAACTGGGAGTTAAATTAAAAATGAATAGCTACCAATGAACAACTAAATAAACTATACAAACCATACAAACAAATATATTTTTAAAAATGAATTATAAACGAATTATTGGGTATGAAAAACTAGATAACATGATTACTGGCTTTATTCTAGGCTGCCTGGCTATCGGGCTTGCTTATAATCTACAAATTGCTTACTATAATATAGAAGCACTTGGAAATTATGGTGAAGGAATAAAGGATGATATCCTAAAACTATCATTGCTTGGAGGATTATTTACCTTCCTTGTCTTGAATTATTTTGATAAGGTTTATGCCATGAAAGGAGTTTTGTTATCCGTCATTCTCGTGGGTATTTATTTCGTGTATAGATACTTCTCCAATTGAGTTTAGCTATTTCCCTATTTCTGGAAAAAATGCCTGCGAAACTGGAAAACGACCAGGTGATATATTATTTAGATCATACAGAGGCTGATTTCAATTGTTTGAACTATCATATAGGCAAAAAAATATCAATTGAATTTACAGGGCACCTAGAATGTATTGATTGTCGCAAATTGGTTAAAAAGTTTTACGCGCCTGGTTTGTGTTATGTCTGTATGATGAGTTCTGCTCTAAATTCACCTTGTATTATTAATCCAGAATTATGCGAGGCTCATTTGGGAAAAGGCAAGGTTCCAGAATGGGAAGAAAAACACCACAATAAGCCACACATCGTATATCTGGCTAACTCCGGAGGCCTGAAAGTAGGGGTCACACGTGTAGATCAAATTCCTAGTCGCTGGATAGATCAAGGTGCCGACGAAGCAGTTATACTCGCGTTAACGCCTTACCGACAATTAGCAGGTCATATAGAAGTAACCTTAAAAAATGTACTCAGTGATAAAACGAATTGGAGGGCTATGTTGAAAAATATTAAAGACACTTCTATAGATTTATTAGCTGAAAAAAGGAAATATAGTCAATGGTTGGTACAAAGTCAAGAAGAATTTGAACACTTCCTATCTGAGGATGATACCATATATCAATTGAATTATCCAACTACTGTCTTAACATCATCCATTCAATCTATCAAACTAGATAAACAATCAAAAATAGATGGCATTTTGACAGGTATTAAAGGTCAGTACATGATATTCGACGAGAAAACCGTTCTAAATATTCGCAGTCATGCAGGGTATGAAGTACAATTAATAACGAATAATTAATGTTAGGTCAAAATGAATGTCTATTGCATACTAACTTTTACTATTAAATAATGAGCTTTCAACTGTGTT
The DNA here is from genome assembly GCA_016787225.1 of Chitinophagales bacterium. Classification (NCBI taxonomy): domain Bacteria; kingdom Pseudomonadati; phylum Bacteroidota; class Chitinophagia; order Chitinophagales; species Chitinophagales bacterium. The sequence goes on along the minus strand of JAEUUY010000023.1, from coordinate 68,052 downwards.
TGCAAACGTCATTTTACCCCTAAAACTTGCTTCCTATTATACCTATATGGTTCCTAAGGAACTTCTAGATGAGGTTCAGGTGGGAAAGCGTGTCTTAGTTTCTTTTGGTCGTAGTAAATATTATGCTGGAATCATAGCGAGGTTACACCACGATAAACCTAATATAGAAACAGTAAAATTGATTGAACAAGTCCTCGATGATAAGCCAATTATTTACGAAAAAAATCTACAATTCTGGAAATGGTTAGCTGATTATTATATGTGCACCATTGGCGAGGTTATGGATACAGCCCTACCTAATTATTTCAAACTGTCGAGTGAGCGCTTTTTTAAAATCCATGATGAAGCTATAGAGAATCCATCGACCTTGACTATGCTTAATCATGACGGCGATGAGGAAATTTTATTGGAATCCATTAGAAGTATGGGACAGATTTCATTTAAAGAAATCAAAGAAAATTTTGGCAATAAAAAAGGATTGATTAGTCTCAATAAATTGATAGACTGCGGGCTTGTGGAACCAGTAGATATCGTTAAGGATAAGTATAAAGCTCGGTATGAAAAATTCATTCGACTGCATTATGATTATACCGATACTTTTAAAATCAACGAAGCATTTAATTTATTACAATCCAAAAGTCCTCAACAATACAAAATTCTACTGACATATTTCTCCTTAACTAGAAATCATGATGGAGTCTTAAAGTCAGAATTATTGCATAAAGCTGATGCGAGTGCTACCATTCTGAAATCCATTATTGACAAAGGTATCTTGGTTGAGTATCTACAGCAAGTAGATCGCTTTTCTATCCAAAAAAATAAGGAGATTCAAAAGGCAGAGCTAAGTATAGCGCAGCAGGAAACCTATGCATCCATAACGAAACAATTTACCGAAAAAAGCGTTGTAGTATTGCGGGGTATCACAGGCAGCGGTAAAACAGAAGTCTACATTAAATTAATTCAAGACTATCTCGTTGACAATAAAACATGCCTTCTTATTTTACCTGAAATAGCGCTTACACAACAAATTGTGAGCAGATTAAATCGCTATTTTGGCTCTAGTTTTTTAATTTATCATTCCTTGATAAGTCAAAATAAACGCTATGAGATATGGAAAAAGGTAGAAACAGGGGAGATAAAGTTTATCGTCGGTACACGCTCTACTTTATTCTTACCATATCAAAAGCTTGATTTAGTCATTATTGACGAAGAACATGATGGCTCTTTGAAACAATCAGATACCCAACCTAAATTTCATTGTAGAGATGCTATGATTCACTATTCACAGTTTCTAGGCACTAAAATTTTGTTAGGATCTGCGACCCCAAGCGTGGAGACCTATTTTAATGTTCATCGCGGCAAATATGGTTTCGTGGAGTTATTGAGTCGATTCGGAGAGGCCAAGGTGCCTGAAGTTGAATTAATCAATCTAAGAGACCCTCTGGTAGTTCAAGGTATGAAAAGCTTTTATTCCGAAAGGCTGTTGACAGAGGTTTCAAAAACCATAAGCCAAGGACAACAAGCTATACTTTTTCAAAATAGACGAGGCTATTCACCTTATATTCAATGCAATACCTGTGGATATGTCCAAAAATGCGACCATTGTGACGTGAGGCTCACCTACCACTCCTATTACAAACTCCTCGTTTGCCATTATTGCAATAAAAAGTATAGTGTAAAGCCAACCTGTTTAGAATGTGGTAGTTCAGAATTGAAAACTAAAGGGTTGGGAACTCAAAAGGTAGAAGAGGAAATTCATCTATTTCTTCCTAATATAAGACTAGGTAGACTAGATTTGGATACAGCTAGCAGTGTTTCTAAAATCGACCTTATCTTAAATCAATTTAAAAATAAAGAGTTCGATGTACTTATCGGCACGCAAATGGTTTCGAAGGGCTTGGATTTTGATAATTTAACTTTAGTAGGAGTTGTGCAGGCAGATATTTTCTTCTCATTTATCGAGTATAAAACAGATGAGCGTGCATTTCAAACCCTTCACCAGGTAACAGGCAGAGTTGGACGCGGTCAACTTCCTGGTAAAGTGCTTATCCAAACAAGTGATCCAGAAAATAAAGTCATTCAATATGTACTGAATCATGATTGGAAAGGTTTCGTAGAACAAGAATTGAAGTTAAGAGAGAAATTTATATATCCACCATATTGTAAATTGATTAAAATTTCAATAAAGCATCTTAAAGAAGACTTAGTTAAAATATATGCAGATAAACTATATAATAAATTATCTGCTACTATTAAAGGAATAGTATTGGGACCTAATCTTCCTCCAATTTCAAAAATTAGGAATCAGTTTATTCGGGAAATATTGGTAAAACTGCCACGTAATAAAGACCTTGCCGCAGAAAAGCAAAAAATACAAGATGTAATTGCCTTTGAACTCATGACTCTAAACAATAAAAACTTTAGTATAGATATTTCTGTGGATGTCTAATGGAATATTAATTTATACATAGTATTGTGGATAGAATTTATAATCTTAAAATTTCAGGTAGTTAAATTTGCATTATGACAGTTTTGGAATCCAAGCTGATAAAAGCTTATAATAATTTATCAAATCTTATAAAGAAGTATTTCCGCAATAAATATTGGACAGCATTAATTCTCTTTATTGTCTGGATTTCTTTTTTTGACAATAATAGTCTCATTCGACAGGCACAGAGAAAGTATCAGATTGTCAAACTGAATAAAGAAATTGCTTACTATAAGAAAGAATTAGTGCAAACAAAAATAGAAGAAAAAGCACTGAAACATAGCGATGAATATTTTGAAAAATTTGTCCGTGAAACCTACCTTCTCAAAAAGCCAAACGAAGTTATTTATATTTTTTCAGAAGATAAAAACTGAAGAATGTAGCTTGTCCTCCCTTCTCTTTATGGTATAAATATATCATATTTCCAAAATCAGAATCTACAAGGAAAACAACTAAAAAATAATTTGTATCTATACTAACTACTTATTAATTAACATTACATCCTTTGTAAATGTTACTATTTAAATCACATATGTAAATTTAAAAAACTTCTCTAATGTCTTACGAACTTCTAAAGAAAAAAATGTATGAAATAAAACAGTTAGAATCCATAGGAGCACTGCTTAGCTGGGATATGGAAGTCATGATGCCTCATGGTTCCGACAGGGGTTTCCGTGCAGATCAATCCTCCTTAATAAATGGACTTACGCATGAACGATTGACGGATCCTAATTTAGAAAAGCTGGTAGATTCTTTGCTAGAAGATCAAAAACTCCTAGATCAAGACAGGAAAGAAGTCTCTATAATAAAAAAAGATATTCAGAAATCGAAGAAACTCAATACAGAATTTGTGGAGCGTATGAGCAAACTAACGAGTGAAGCCTATTCAGTATGGGAAAAGGCAAAATTGAATTCAGATTTTAAACTTTTCTTACCATCGCTTGCATCCATTGTAGATATGTTAAAGGAGAAATGTGATTTACTAGGTTATGAAGATCACCCATATAATGCCTTAATGGATAATTTTGAAGAAGGAATGACGGTAGCTAAGCTAGATCCATTATTTGAAGAAGTTAAAATTCGGCTTGGTAGTTTAATAAACAAAGTGCTATCAAAACAAGGATCAAAGACCGGTTTTCTATCTCAGAAATTTGAATTAGCAAAGCAACAATTATTAGTAAAGGATATATTGGAATTCCTGCAAGTCAATAAAGACCTTTTTCGCATGGATATTTCTTCTCATCCTTTTTGTACGAATTTCCATAGTTCAGATATTCGAATGACCACAAGATACAATGAGAATGATTTGATGTCTTCGATATGGTCGGCTATTCATGAAAGCGGTCATGGTCTTTATGAAATGGGATTAAATCGAGGTATAATCGGATTGCCTTCTTCAAATTCCGTTTCTTTGGGCATTCATGAGAGTCAATCACGTTTTTGGGAGAATAATATTGGACGAAGTAAGGTATTTATTGAGGCTATTTTCCCATTGATTCAAGATATATTTCCACAACAAATGGCAGGATTGTCGCCTCATGATTTGTTCTTAGAAATCAATTTTATAGAGCCTAGTTTGATACGTACAGAATCAGATGAGTTGACTTATCATTATCATATTATGATACGCTATGAAATTGAAAAGAAATTGATTAGTGGTGAACTGAAAGTGAGCGAGGTGAGGGATTATTGGAATGCCATGTATAAGGAATATTTAAAATTAGATGTGCCAGACGATGCCAATGGTTGTTTACAAGATGTTCATTGGAGTTTTGGAGGTATGGGTTATTTTCCAACCTACTCTTTAGGCTCATTTTTCGCCGCGCAATGGTATTTGGAAATGAATAAAAATAATCAGTTGATTGAGCAAATCAAGCAAAATAAGTTTAAAGAAATTAATAATTGGCACAGCGAAAATATTCATAAATATGGTTCTCTCTTTACTTCAGAGGAATTATGCATCAAAGCAACAGGCAAGCCACTTGATTTCGGATACTTTGAGAGCTATATTATGGAAAAACATAATTTAAAATAAAGGAACTCAATAACTATTAACAATATAAGAATAATTTCAATTAATAATTCTTTGTTGAATACTATCCTGTTGGTGTTTTGATCCTTAAACTTGATTTAATTTTAGTGTTTTATTATATAAAATACTCTTAACATATCGTGAATTTTGATATTGATTTTCTATGTTTTTATACGTATATTTGTATAAATTCAAAAGATATGAAAGGAACAATATTGTTTGTTGCAGCTATTTTGTTGGTATTTGAAAAGAATCTGCATGGGCAGGAATTGTTTCGAATGAATAATGTTCCAGTTTATCATGGTTCAAAACAAATATTAAATCCATTTACAGGTGGCATGAATAGTTGCATAATAAATCAAATGGATTTGAATAAAGATGGTATCAAGGACCTAGTGGTGGTGCATCAGGTAGGTGTAAGTGCGGGTAGAATTCAGCCTTTTATACAAAAACCGAATGGAAGTTATGTTTATGCACCTCGTTATGAAGCATTTTTCCCTAAAGAAGGCTCCTATGTATTTTTATTACATGACCTCGATGAAGACTCTACAGAAGACCTTATAATTCAAACACAAAGCTATTTTTTTATTCACTATTGTAAACGAACCAATGATTCTACATTTCAATTTGACTTTTATGATTCAATAGAATATACGAGTTATGATCCGCTGTATGGAAGAACGCAGTTAATAGCCCTTAATAAATATTTACCCATGTTTGAAGATTTAGATGGGGATGGTGATGTAGATTTTGTATATGTTTCTCGATCATTTAATCACCTAAGATATTATAAAAACTATAAAAAAGAAATGACATTACCTTCGAAGGAAAACTTCTGGAAGGGAGACAATAAATTTTATGGACAAGCATGTTTTGCAGATTTCAATCCACTTAAATTCAAGTCGGGCTGCCATCCCAATATGGAAAAATTCTTACCTCCTCCAAAAAAAGACCCAATATTAACACCTCGACATGACGAGTTTCAAATGATATGGAACATTGATATTGATGGCAATAAACTTTATGATGCCTTTGCTTATAGTGAAAATCAAAAGAACTCTCCATTAGGTCTGAATATTGGTACCAAAGATTCAGCCTATTTGAAACAAGGAGATGATTTTCGTTTCCCAAGCTATTCTTCTAGGCCCATAGATCTCATGATGCCTATTGGTTTTTGGTACGATGTCAATAATGATAAAGCAAAAGACATCTTGGTTTCTTTTCTCATAGAGCGAGATTTTTCAGGAGTTCAGTTATCTCAGAAACTTTTTAATGATGACGTAAAAACCATTCATCAATATAGAAACCTAGGGAAACGAAAGAAGTTAGATCTTACGACAAACACCTATCACGATAGCTTCGCATTTATAAATGACGATTTCTTAGCAGACGAAACCATTGATGTAGGAACTGGTTCTGCACCTGTTTTTTATAATTATGATAAAGATAGTTTGATTGATCTTTTGATACCTAATATTATGAAACGCGATTCTTGGGAGATCGGATATATTACTTATTACAGAAACATAGGTAATAAGAAACAGCCTCTTTATAAATTAGAATCCAATGATTTGTTTAGCTATAAATCAAAAAACAGGGCGAATATTAAAATTGCGGTTGGGGATTTAAATGGTGATAAGATCGATGATATTTTAATCACATCCTTCGATAGAAATCTCAGTGGACCATTTGCCAGTAATGGAAGCTTACCCATTATAGGAGAAATGTATTTCCATAAAGGTGGATCTGGAGGATTTCTGTATACCACTCAGAATCTATCCTTGGAGTATGAGGATAAATATGGTCGTTCGAATATCTGTTTTCATGATGTAGATAAAGATGGGAAAGTTGATATGTTTATGGGAGATCTCTTTCATTTGAAATATTACAAAAATATTAGCAAAGATTCTATAGTCAAGTTTTCAAAGCCGAGTTGTGATTCTGTGATTAATCCCGAAAACTTATTAGATCCTATAAATCTGCCATTTCAATTCATATACCACCCAGCTGTTTGGACTGATCCTAATGATAGTAAAGATTACCTCATTTTTGCCTATAATTTATACGGAGGCAAAGTGGGAAAAGCGCTTATAGACACTCAAAAATTAAATAATAATCGCTCGCTAATATTGAAAAACGAACACAAAAGTCTCTATCCCAATTTTTCAATCAATCATAGCCCAACTATAGCTATTAAAGACGTGACTGATGATGGGAAAGCAGAAATAATTTTTGGTAACTATGCTGGAGGAGTTCAAATGTTTTCTATTGATAGCCTTACTGGAGTCAAAGATCCACCGCCACCGCCGGTTTCTATTTCCTCTGTAAAGCATCCTCTTGATTTTACTATATATCCAAATCCAAGTTCTGATAAGATTTATTTTAGTGGATTAGATGCTTCGAAGAGATATAGCCTCTATGTTTACACTATAGAAGGTAAATTGATACAGCAGCATGATAATAGTTTGAATCTAGAGTTTATAGATATTTCTACCCTAAATCATGGGATTTATTGGTTAAATATAGTGAATGAAGAATTAGGTAATAAAACCATAAAAATTCAAAAGCATTAGTGAATTATTTCGATTCATTGACATTTTGTCTTGGTCTTATCTAGGTATTGAAGTAATTTTTATACATTTTAAGAAGAATTGTGAATTTACGTCTTAATGTTTTTTCTGGTCTGACTTTTGATTATTACATTTGTAGCATAATAACAATAGAATAATGGAAGCTAGTTTTAGTGACAAGGTCAAAGAAATACTGCGATTTAGCAGAGATGAAGCGATTCGTCTGCAACATGATAGTATTGGAGCAGAACATATTGTTCTTAGCCTCATTCGGGAGAAAGAAGATTTTGTGTGTCAAACGTTGATAAACCTGAATGTAGACCTAGCTTCTTTTAAAAAGCAGCTTGAAAAAGCGGTGTCATCAAATACAGGTTCAATTCTTACAAAAAATAGCGATATTCCCCTTACTAAACAAACCAATAATATACTCAAGGTAGCGATTCTAGAAGCAAAGAAATATAAGAGTCCATTAATTCATACCGAACATGTGATGTTGGCTATATTGCGCTCTAGGGATAATATCGTCAGCCAAGTTTTCAGGGATTATGATATCGATGATAAAATTTTTCGTGATCATTATGAAACTACTTTAAATTTTGCACCAAAAGCAATGTATGAGAATGATGATGAGGATGGCTTTGAAGACAATTTAAATCCAAAAAAAGTATCTAGTTCGAGAACTCGTTCGAACTCTAAGTCTAAAACCCCTGTTTTAGATAGTTTTTCACGCGATGTTACTAAGTTAGCAGAAGAGGACGCCCTTGATCCTATCGTAGGAAGGGATGAAGAAATTGAGCGTGTATCTCAAATATTAAGTAGAAGAAAGAAGAATAATCCTATCCTAATAGGCGAACCTGGAGTAGGAAAGACTGCTATTGTAGAAGGTTTAGCCTTGCGAATTGTTCAGAAAAAAGTATCCCGTATTTTGTTTGACAAAAGAGTCGTTATGCTGGATATGGCAGCAATTGTAGCTGGAACTAAGTATCGTGGACAATTCGAAGAACGGATAAAAGCCATAATGGCAGAGTTGGAGAAAAACAAAGATGTCATATTGTTTATTGATGAGTTGCACACAATTGTAGGAGCAGGCGGCTCCTCGGGCTCTCTCGATGCTTCTAACCTTTTTAAACCAGCACTGGCTAGAGGTGAATTGCAAGTCATAGGAGCATCTACTTTGGATGAATATCGAATGTATATTGAAAAAGATGGTGCTTTAGCACGCAGATTTCAAAAGGTACAAATAGACCCACCTTCTGTAGAACAAACCATAACAATTATTAGAAACTTAAAATCAAAGTACGAAGATTATCATAATGTTCTTTTTGATGACAAGGCTATAGAAGCTGCTGTCAAAATGAGTCAACGCTACATTACGGATAGGTTTTTGCCTGACAAGGCTATCGATGTCATAGATGAAGTAGGTGCTAGAGTTCATATAAAAAATATAAAAGTCCCCGATAATGTGATTCAATTTGAAGAAAAATTGGAAGAATGCAAGGTTAAAAAAGAAAATGCAATTCGAGTACAAGATTTTCAGAAGGCTGCTGAATATAGGGATAAGGAGAATGAATTGAAAGCAGAGTATGAAAATTTGAAATTGAAATGGGAAAACGATGTCAAAGGCTCTAAATTTCCTATTACCGAGGATCATATAGCGGAAGTGATAGCTATGATGACTGGCATACCAGTATCAAAGGTTGCATTTGATGAATCAGCCAAGCTGAAAAGTATGCAGATTGAACTCCGAAAATCTGTTATAGGTCAAGATGCTGCTATAGAAAAAATAACTAAGGCTATTCAGCGCAATAGAATCGGATTAAAAAATCCAAACAAACCTATAGGAACTTTCGTTTTTCTGGGTCCTACAGGAGTCGGTAAAACAGAATTGGCTAAATCTATAGCTAAGACTTTGTTTGAATCCGAAGAATCACTTATTCGCATAGATATGAGTGAGTATATGGAGAAATTTACGTTATCTCGATTGGTAGGAGCGCCTCCGGGTTATGTGGGTTATGAAGAGGGAGGTCAATTGACGGAAAAGGTAAGACGTAAACCTTATTCTGTAGTATTATTAGATGAAATAGAGAAGGCACATCCTGATATTTTTAATCTTCTATTGCAGGTTTTTGATGACGGTCAATTGACGGATGGACTTGGTCGCAAAGTGGATTTTAAAAATACACTCATTATTATGACATCTAACGTGGGAGTTCGTGATTTAAAAGATTTTGGTCAAGGTGTAGGTTTTGCGACACAAGCAAAGCAGGATAATAAGGATGAATATGTCAAAACAGTTTTAGATAAGGCATTGAAAAAAACATTCGCTCCCGAATTTCTAAATAGACTCGATGATGTGGTACTTTTCAATTCTCTAGAACCTCAGCATATACGTCAAATAGTAGGTATACTGCTTTCAAGTCTAAAAAAACGTATGCTTGAACTAGGATATCCATTTGAGGTTTCTGAAAAAGCTATTGACTTTATTTGCGAGAAAGGATATGATGTGCAGTTTGGGGCTAGACCTCTGCAGCGATCTATTCAAAAACATATTGAAGATGTCTTGGCAGAAGAAATACTTAATGGGGAAATCTTAGCCAATGAAATTTTCATTGTTGATTATAAGGAAGAAGAGTCCAAAACTTATGCAACACGCAAAGTGAGCTCTTCAGAAAAAATATCTAACAAGGTTAAAGTAGAAACAACTACTATATAGTTCATTACCAATTAAATCAAATAAACATGGGATTATTAGATTCAGTAAAAAACTTATTTTCATCAGCCTCACATAAAATAGAAGAAACAGCTGAAAAAGCAAAAACTGTTGTAGAAAACTCATCAGGATCTATAGATGATATAAAAAATGCAGTCACCAATGCGGCTAATGAAATTGCGGAAAGTGGCAAGGAGTTTATCGATAAGTCAGCAGAAACTCTTTCACATGCTAAAGATATAGTTGTGGAGAAAGGTGGAGAAATAATAGAAATTGCCAAGGATACGTTATCAGATGATGATAAGTCTGAAACTTAGGCTAAATAAATTGTTTGTTAGGTATATTTAATATTAGCCACCAATTTTTTTGGTGGCTTTTTTTGCATACTAAAATAAATATGTTCTCGTTATCTAAATAAATCCGTAAAATTTATGTAAGAAAGAATTCTACCTCACCCAAAATTTTTATAATTATGAGTAGAATTATTTTTAAAGGATTGTGCATTCTATCCATCACGACTCTATTTAGCCAAACTCAAAGTTATAAAAACCTAGTACTTCTTTTTGCAAAAGATATAGACACATTAAATGAAAAGGAAAAACTCAAACTAGGTCAATTCATAAAAAGTAATAAGGAACAATATATCGTTTCCATAAATATGTCTGGTCACACAGACGGAGATGGTAGTTCGGCTTACAATATTGCTCTTTCCAATAGGCGCACAATACATATAAAGAAACTACTTCAAGAATATTCTGTGGTTTCAGATATTTTTTCATCTAGCTATTTCGGAGAAAATAAACTCTTAAACAGAGAGCGAAATGAGATTGAAAAGTCTCAGAATCGCAGAGTAGAATTGAATTTTCAATTCATTCATGCAAGAAATATCCAAGATATAGTGAATGTCATTCAACCAGATTTCAATCAAATTTTTCAATTCTCTCCGGAGAAAATAAAACTAGAAGTGAAGGGTAAAAAAGGAACGAAACTAGAAATACTTCGTCAAGATTTAGTATATGAAGATGGAAGTCCTCTAGGCGAGAACGATGAAATTAAAGTGAAATTAAATGAAATTCAATCTTTTATGGATCAGCTGCAAGCCAATATATCTACCGAAACACACGATGGGAAAATCTTAGAAAGCGGCGGCATGTTCAATGTATCCTTAACATCGAATGAAAAAGAGCTAAAATTAGCCCCGGGCAAGGAATATAAGGCTAGTTTGCCGAATAAATTTAAAACAGATAATATGTTTGTTTTTAAAGGAAAAAAATCTGAATACGATGTTATTAAATGGGAAAAGGAAGAAAGGAGATTTGACAATGTAAGCGTTATAACAAAAGAATCTCCTAAAGTAAAATTAAATACTATTTCTATAGATAGTTGGTACTCGCGACCTAAATTGAGCCATTTTTTAATAGAACGAGATTATAACATTAAAATTCCTGAAACACCTATTGTAGCTAAATATCCTTGTGAGCCAAAAAAGCCACATATTAATGAACCACGATATAGTCCAAATTTGTTTCAAAAAATTATATTCAACACCTCGAGGGAAGATAGTATTCGAGAGAGAAAGTATAGCCCTGCTTATAATGATTATTTAAAAAAACTGGCTAGGTTCGAGAAGCGATATGATAAAAAAAAGCCTTTGGTAGAAAGATATAATGAGGCTACAAGAGAATATAATCAAGCTGTACGTAAATTTAATGATGATTTAGACTCATTATACAAGGATATAATTAATTACAAACTCGCTTGGTTGGAAAGAGAATATATCAGACAGTTAAGTGAAAATAAGGATAGAGCAAAAGCATTAGCTTCGAAGGATAGTTTTTTTCAACATAATTTTGATGATTTAATAGCCTCCAAGAGCGCAGTAATTAAGTTTAAACCTAATGACTATTATAAATCATTAGTCAAACTACTAAATAATAGCTTGAAAGAATTCTATGAAGTTCGTAATCCAAAAGCAATTAGAGTAAGGCAATTTAAGGGTTGTAGCGAGGATATTGCTGAAACTAACCGCAGATTTTATAGTGTTTTGAATGCACTAAAAGATAAATCAATTGATTCTGCTATAGTCTATTTGGATCGAGTTTCAGGTGATTATGTCAAAAAAGATGTTATAGCATCTAGGAACGTTAGAGTCTTACGAGAGGATTTTTTTAGGGCGAATTTGTCTTCTTTTACATGGTTTAACTGTGATAGGTATTACAATGTGCAACAAAATAAGTTAGCAGAATACAAAGTGATAAATGCTCCACTAAATGAAGATAGCGCACCATTGTTTTATGCAATAATTCCTAAAATAAATTCTAGTGTTTATATGCACAATTCATATGTTAAACTTCCAGATAATCTTAGCGGATTAATTGTATCCTATTTTATGGATGCTGAAAAAAGAATCAATTATGCTGAGGCTCCATTCTCTCCAGAAAAAGAAAGGAATCTACAATTAAGTTATAAAATTCTTACGAAATCAGAATTAGAAGATAGATTAAAAAAACTATAACTTCACCACCTTCCATCTCAAAACCAGAAGTGATAGTAATACATATGATAATATCGCTATAGAAATACCCAGATATTTAAATATAAGTATTCCCGTAACACCAATAATGCCCACTAGGATAAAAGGCAAGTTTCCTCGAAACTGTTTCTTTATTGATTTATTCGAAAACATGGGAGTATTGCTGATTAATAAATAGTTTATCAATACAACAATGCCAATAAGTAGAAATATATTTTTATCAAATAAATTAATGAGATTAAAATCATTGCTGAGCCAGGAAAGGTAAATTCCGAGTATCATGAGGGTATTCGATGGTGTATTGAGGCCATAGAAATACTCCGAATCACGAGTTTCCAGATTAAACTTAGCTAGTCGGAAAGCTGAATATATAGGAATCGTTAGTGGTAAAATGAATAACAATATTCCACTTAGGTCAAATTGAAATTGCAATTCAGGATTAAACATTCTCAAGAGCATAAAGCCTGGCACTAATCCGAAACTAATAACATCTGCCAAGGAATCCAATTCCTTACCAATATTTGATTGAATATTCATTTTACGCGCTACAAAGCCATCTAGAAAGTCGCAGATGAGACTAAAAATTATACAATAAGGTACGAGGTTGTCATATCTAGTTACCAATGCAAAAACACAACTAGCACCAGAAATCAAATTAGCTGCCGTAAACAAATTGGGTAAACTATGTAAATCTCTTTTTCGCAAACTTCGAGTTTATAGTTGTAAGTTCAGAGTCAAATTAATCAGGTAGTTTGAGCTAAAATTTTCTAATGAAACATTAGCTTATTTAACCTCCTTCAATAATTGCATGCCCTGCATTTGTTTCAAGGTTTTTTCAAATCCTTCCGTAGAGCCATCCAAGAATAGAACATTTCCTTTGCCTTGCTCTGCGAAATGTTTGATAGATTCCGTCCAGATAGAAAACATAACCAAAGAAGCGTCCAAATTAGCATCTTGCATTTCTTTCGCTGCTTGCGCCATACCCTTTGCTACCTCTTCTCTGAACAGCGCTAGACCTTGACCTCGCAGTTGTGCTGCTTCTTTTTCTGCTTGAGCCTGGATTTTTATGGCATTTCCATCAGCTTCTGCTGCCTTGGTTTTGGTTATCAATAGTGCTTGACCTTCATTTTCAGCTGCTGCCTTTAAATTATTAGAAGCCACAACCTGTGCCATCGAACGCATAATAGCCTCATCGAAGGTAATATCATTAAGTTGTAAATCTAGTAGGTGAAAACCCCACTCAGCCAGCGTAGAATCCAAATGGTCTTTTACTTCATGTGTTATTTCTTTGCGCAAGCCTAGAACCTCACTTTGCTTTTTGGTAGCTACAAACGCCCTTATAGAACCCTCTATACTTCTCACAAGCGCTTGCATAAAGTTTCGGTCATCTACGAATTTGAATGCAACATTTTTAATCGTATCATCAGCCGCATCAATTACAGAATACAGAAGCATAGCTTTGAAATTGACATTCGCTTGATCTATCGTTATGGCTGTAAATTCTAACTCTGCTGATCTATTCTGTATAGATATTCTTTTGAATATTTGCTCTATCAAAGGAATTTTGAAATTTAATCCAGGTTGTAGTACACGACGGTACTTGCCAAACATAGTAATCACCGCAACCGTGCCTTGCTGCACCGTTACCAGACCACTGAATAGGATAATCAATCCAAATACTAATAAAGGAATCCATGAATACATCATAATAGTTGTAGTTTAAAGTTTAATAATTGAATACAAGATAATGCTTTTTTCATTTATGAATTAAACATTTTACTCACCACAAGCTCTTTACTTTCTTTATTTGAATAGTCGTAGAAGCCTTCACCTGATTTCTTTCCAAGATACCCCGCTGTAACCATATTGACGAGTAATGGACAAGGTGCATATTTGGGATTGCCGAAACCTTCATGCATGACACGAAGTATAGCTAGACACACATCAAGACCTATAAAATCAGCTAATTGTAGAGGTCCCATAGGATGAGCCATTCCTAGTTTCATCACAGTATCAATCTCAGCCACACCAGCTACACCTTCGAAGAGGGTACATATCGATTCATTGATCATAGGCATCAAAATTCTATTGGCTACAAATCCTGGATAATCATTGACCTCAACTGGAATTTTTCCAAGTTGTATAGATAAATCCATAATCGTTTTAGTTACTTCTTTATCGGTAGCATAGCCATTTATAATCTCCACTAGCTTCATGATAGGCACTGGATTCATAAAGTGCATACCTATTACTTTGTTTGGTCTTTTAGTAGCAGCAGCTATTTTGGTGATAGAAATCGATGAAGTATTGCTCGCTAAAATAGCATTAGCTGGAGCATGTTCATCTATTTGAGAGAATATTTTGAGCTTTAAATCTTGATTCTCGGTGGCTGCTTCCACAATAATTTCAGCCGACTGGACTCCTCTTGGTATATCGGTAAGTGTCGTTAAATTACCGAGAGTTGAATTTTTGGTCGCTTCATCTATGGTTCCTTTGGATACTTGTCTGTCTAGATTGGCAGCAATAGTCGACAGTGCCTTGTCGAGTGCAGGTTGAGATACATCAATGAGATTAACTTTATGCCCTGATTGTGCAAAGACGTGAGCTATCCCATTGCCCATGGTGCCAGCTCCTATTACGGATACATTCATTGTTAGGTTTTTTTAATGAAAAGCAAATTTATAGGAGTAGTAATAATTGCAGTGAAATTTCTTTGATAATTTAATAACACAAATTATTACCTCATTAAAGTAAAACTTCCTTTTCGTTCAAACAATCTTCGATTTTTCTCTACAAGTATATAATAGGTGAATAAACCTGCATTCTGCATTTGACCTTTATAGGTTCCATTCCAGCTTCTTGTTTTATTATCGCCAGAAAATACTTTTTCTCCCCATCGATTAAATATATCCAAATGGACTATACGGTATTCACCACTGCTATTTGGAGTCCATTCATCGTTATTGCCATCGCCATTGGGAGTGAAGGCAGCTGGTAAATCAAAGTGAATGAAATCTTCGACCTCAATATCAATAAATGTAGTATCTAGGCATCTATATTCATTGCTACCTATCGCCCAGTATTTGGAATTTTGTGCAGGCTGAATGCGAATGGCAGCCGTGGTCTCGTTGGTGGACCAGAGATAGCTATCTGCACCTTTAGCTGCTATCGTCATAGCTTCTCCTTTTACTAGATAATTTCCAGAGGTAGTATATATGCTGATGGTTGGTTTTGGTGCTTTTCTATATTGAAACACTCTATGTAAGCTATCGCAATAAGGATAGAAACTGTATCGAAGAGTATCTCGTACAGTACTATTATAATCGTATACATTGTTTCTATATTGAAAGGTATCACAGTAAAATCTGGTAATAGCAGAAGAAGGGAGGAGCTTTTGAATATTGATTCGATGCAGACGGTAGATACTATCGCAGCCTAGCCAACTGCGAAGGGTATCAAAAAGGGAGGTGTCGCTCATTAATTGAATATCTTTAAAGATATAACCCTGACACTTGGTATAAGCCATAGTATCGGACTTGGGAATCTCTAGGTGGACATGTAGCCTAAAAATACTGTCACATTCTTCGATATGATTAGTGGAGTCAATATAGATACCTGGGGCAGTTATAATTTGACTATAGAATTTAAATCTTTGATTGGAAACTATACAAGCATCTTTATCGACTATGGGTTTAGGGATAGTGATGACTGTAAGGTGGAGAATGCGAATACTATCACAGCCTGCCTTGGTTTTAAAAGTATCACGATAACTGCCAGAAGTTGTCCTTCCAGCATATATCTTACCTTGACATATCGTTTTATGTTTTGTTACAATAGGCTTAGGGTTTACTATTAATCGTATTGTTACTATACTATCGCAACTATTGTTGGTTTTATGGGTGTCTTTATAGGTGCCACTCGTGTTATAATTCTTATATGATTCTCCTTCACAAATGGCAACATTGATTGAATGGAAAATAGTATCTTGGATTTTTAATTCAATATTGTGTGTACTATCACAGCCATCTTTCGACTTTAATTTTTGAATGTAGCTTCCTTCCTGTGAATATCCTTTGTAGCTAGTACCTCGACAAATCGTTTTTGACTCATTAGTTTTTATACTAGGTATGATACTTATCTTCACTGGATAAATCAATATACTATCGCGAATTTTATCATTGATAGCTACGTAGATAATTTGATTATAAGGAACTGTGTTCTTCCAAATACCGCCTATAGTGTTAGATAGTTTAACTGCATCGGTGTAGGTGAGATGGGCCGTGACAGAGCTCTGTGCTTCGTGATATCCAGCAGCACCATACCATGATACGCCAGAATTATTTGATAAAACAGTTGTGTATTGACATTTTTCTTCGTCTATCTTATAAAGTTCGGTTGGTGTTATTCCGTACAACTGACCTAGTTCGCTGGCTAATCCATATGTCTTTGATTTGATTCTACATTTATTCTTATGAGAAATATAGTTGATATTGGCATCGACCGTCACTTCGTATAAATCTACACCTCCATTATCCCATGAAATGTACATTTTGTCATTTTTCATTACGAAGTCACCACTAGCAGTACCTGACCCAAAATCTTTCCATAGGGTAGGACTTCCCGAAGAGTTATTGAATCGAAGAACTTCGGTACCGTTTGATATATATAGATTATTCTTCGTGTCAAATGAAAGAGCAACCATATAATATTCAGGATTGTTGAAGAAAGTCTGTGCGGTACAGTTTGATTCCTTTACTTTGACAATAGCACTGGTTGTGGTCATATAAATATCCTTATCTTTATTGATAGCGATATCAGTCCATGAATAGCTTAGATTGCATACATTGACTATGGTGGGATTGGTAGTGACATTGATGACCTTGATAATACCACCATTGGCTGTAGAAATATAAACAGTAGGACTTACGGCTTTGCCAGAATTGGAATGAACATCGTTTTTAATTTTTTCTATATCAAAAGACATAATGCCTCTATGACTCGTATCACATTGTGTGATATAAATAGTGTCTCTAATACCAATATTCTGACAATAGGTATAGTTGTAAAACAATAAAAGAAACCAAAATAATAAACCTGCTTTCAATTAGCTAAATAAATGAAATACAAAGTTAAGGAAAGTTAGATTAGCGGTTCAATGATTTCATTTAATATGAATTGTTTACTTGAGGAGGTTGGTTTTAATGTTTAAGCTAATGGCATAATGTAGAGGTTCACCTGCAGAGAGGGTTCAATCACAATGAATTCAAAGTCTTGGTTAGATTTTTACTTTATCCGTTAGCTTCGATGTCAAACGAGGAATGAAAAAGAATGAACAACTTCTTCATTTTAGATCGGACGAGGTCCTGTTTACTGCAGTTAGATGAACCCATGAATCACAACACAAGTCTTATCCTTTGAGATTAGGGAGTTTTTTTATATTTTTTCTAACCAAGAATTGAAACCTAAGAATTAATTGTCTAACAAAATATTCAGTAAGGCAGAATTATTTAATTTATTATTAAGATTAATTGTAAAAATTTAGAATTATGGTCATTAGTTTGGTTAACTTCAAATATTCTTTTTGTATACTTTTGCTGTGAAGATCAATTATATTATCTAGTTAACTAAAATAAGCAGACGACCTAAGATTTTAAAACATAATTCGGTATTAATCAGAACTAATGATAAAAATTAACAATTTCATAAAAATTTATTAATCAAATAAATATCTAGTTAATTCTATAATAAACTACATTTCTTTAGAATTTTGTATTTTTTTTACTACATTTGCACTAGTTATAGTTTTAGACCCCAAATAAAACTAAATTTTTAAATTCATTTAAACTAAATTTTTGCACAATGTCAAAGGCGGCATTATATGGTATTATATCGGCTTTTCTTGTTTTGACAGGGAGTGTTACATATTTTTTCCCTGTTATTAGTAATATTAATGCCTTATTTAATAATACTGCTGAGAAAAATACAATTAGTACTGAAAAAAGTTATGATTTAAATAAAGTTGAATCTCAAATAGAAATCAAGGATGAGTCCACAGCTTCATATTTGGAAAATCCAAGTGTCAAGGTTAGCGAAGATAGTTTAAATCTGATTTCTAGTGACGAAAACTATAAAAATCCATTGAAATCTGAAATGCTTCAAGATGAGCTACCTACAAAAAAAAGCTTTTAATAATAGAAAATGCCATTAAGTAATTCAATTAAAATTGCTGTAGCTTCTGCGGTTGGGGCTATTGTTATATCCTCTACGGTTCTTTTTCCTTTGATAAAGGATATCAATAAGTCTATGACCGACGATAACCAAATACATACACCTACGGATACTGAATCCAATAAGACCGTACAGGTAATATCAAAAAATCAAAACACAGCGCCTAGTGAAAATACCTCCACAAATAGTATTGAAGAAAATCCTTCTATAAATTCAACAACTATTCGTTCCACGAACGATCCAAATTTACACAGCTCTGATACGATTAGTAGTAACTTACTTTTAGAGGATATTCCTCATCATAAGAGAAACTAAGATTCTAATTTCCCTTTTCTTTACTTATTTTTGTGTCATCTTGGTGAATTTTTTATCAGGGCTTAACTTATAATTCTATATCCATGAAGTATTTAAAGGTTGTTGTTATCATATTATGTTTTTTATCCGCTTGTCAGTTATTCGACAAAAAAGAAAAACCTAATCAAAACCTACCTACGAATTCACCTATAGAAAAGGAGATTGCGATTCTTTCTGAGAAGATTATTGATTCGCCCAAAAATGCTTTTCTTTATTATCAAAGGGGAAATTTATTATGGCAGAACTTCGAAAATGAAAAAGCACTCAATGATTTTTATAAAATGGTCAGCTATGATTCAACTAAGCCAATCTATTATGAGACACTAGCTGAGTTTTTCGTTCAAAATGCGAATGTTCAAAGGGGCATCGATGCCTTGGATTTTGCCATTCGTCTAGATCCTGAGAATGCCCGTTATCATGTTTTGCAAGGTAAATATAGTTTAATACTAAAAAAATATCAAGATGCCATCAATCATTTAAACAATGCCTTGAAGCGAGACGTATACTATCCAGAGGCATACTTCTTCAAAGGTCTTGTCTACAAAGAATCCAATCAAATAGATAAAGCAATCTCAAATTTAACCACTGCCACAGAGCAAGACCCGACATGGGATGCGCCCTTTGAAATACTAGGCGATATTTATGCTGACAAAAAAGATGATCTTTGTCTTAAATTTTACGACAATGCAGTAAAAGCTAATAAAAATAATTCTTCTGCCATTCTACAGAAAGCCTATTATCTCAAATCACAAGGTAAACTAAAAGATGCAGAAAAAATATATGAAGACCTAGTATTAGAATCTCCTCAAAACGCAGATGCTATCTATAACCTCGGCGTCATAGCCTATGAACAAAAGCAATTTGAAAAAGCGCTCAAGAAAATGCAAATCTGTGTTCAAATGGATCCTAAACACGCCTTGGCCTATTATATGATCGGTAAAGCCCAATTAGCCTTAGGAAATAAACCATTGGCTAAAAACGCCTTTCAAAATGCTAGAAACTTTGATACGACCATGATCGAAGCTGTAAGGGAACTAGAAAAATTATAACATGGGAGAAATCGAAATTTTAAAATCTGAAAGAATTGTCCAAATTAGTTCTGATTTCTATTTATACGGTGATTTAGCATCAGAGGAAGTAACCAGTCAATTTTATCGAGAAATAGAGGAATTGTGGAATGAGCCAGAGGGGATGATTGAATTGGAAGGTGAGCGATATCAAGTGGTTTTTAAGATGAATGGATTCTATGTTCCAAACCTATCAGTAGAAGAGGTTCTATCCAATACCAATCCACGAAACAATTACTTCAGAGTAGAGGATTTCTCACCACTGAATATCTCGTGGGTCGATGGTGTGGGCTCCAATACAGGATATATGTTTATCGAAAACCTCTATGCAGGTTCTACTACAGGTGCACATGAGTACGGACATACTTTGGGACTTGACCACCCAGAGAATTTAGTTATCATAGGGCAGGGAAGACCAGGCATTATGTATCCGAGAGGTACTTTGGTCGATCCAGAATTTCAATATGACCCGCATGTAAAACCAGGTGAGAAAGGAGGAACATTGCATCCTATCCATCGGAGAGTAAATCAAACCGATATTGATAATTTAAAAATGCCAAGCTTGATTTATAGTGGAGCGAAATATATAGGAAAATTTACTTCGCAGTATCACCCAAAGCACCGAAAAACAGAGACAATATAAAATAGGATGAACATAATACCTAGTGCTTTAAATAAAGTTTATAACCTGAATCGTTATACTTATGAAGAAGTTCAATTAATCCTAAACAGTCATACTCCTTTTGAGATAAAGCGGAATGCATATTTCATAAAAAGGGGGCAAATTTCTAATGAGTATTATTGTATTGAATCAGGAATAATGCGTTCATTCGTTAATGACTTGAAAGGAAATGAAGTCACTACAAATTTTTTTACTAGGAATCAAATAGCTATTGACGTAGCATCATTATTTAAACAAGAGAGAGCAAAAGAATCTATACAAGCTATTACAGATTGCAAGGTTTACATAATAAGTTTAGATAGTTTTCAAAATTTGTTTCACACGGTACCAAAATTTAGAGAATGGGGAAGACTATGGATGACAGAATCACTTATCGAATATAAAGCCAGAAGCATTGACTTAATATCAACACCAGCATTAGAAAGATATACTGCCTTGGCAAACCAATTTCCAGAGATTATTCAAAATGCTCCTTTAAAACAAATAGCTTCATACTTAGGCATTACAAATTCTACATTATCCAGAATTAGAAGTGAAATAACTTCTTAGTTTATTTTTTTGCCCTAGATCAATTTTTAGATTAAATGAATAAGCTAAATTTGCATTTCATTTAAAATCTAATATTTATGTCAAATCCAATCTCTTGGTTCGAAATCGCTTGTAATGATTTAGAAAGAGCCAAAACCTTTTACTCAAAAGTTTTTAATGCTGAATTTGAGTTTGTTGAAATGCCCGACGCTAAAATGTACATGTTTAAAACGGACTATGAATCTTATGGTTGCAGTGGTTCTTTGGTGCTATCCCCTGATAATGTTCCCTCTAAGGAAGGGGTTTATATTTACTTCCATTCAGAAAATGTCGAAATAGAAACTGATAGAGTTTCTCTAGCTGGAGGGATGGTTGTTCTGCCAAAAACTTCCATTGGTCAGTTTGGATTTATAGCCTTATTTATGGATTCTGAAGGAAATAAAATTGGCTTGCATTCTATGTCTTAATTCTAAAAAAAACTGATATTTAAAAATGACATTCATTGAATGCACAAAATTCTTGAATATTATTTTCTATGCGAATTGACCGCCTTGTCTAGAAAGGCATTTACCCATTAAACAATAAACACATGAAAAATATCTTAATAATTACAAGTATTGCACTTTCGAATCTTGTATTCTCTCAGTCAGCACCTAAAAAAACTAAGTCTATAGAAATAGGAATGCAAGTAAGTCGTTTACAAAATGATTTTGGAATTGGCATTCAAGCTGCTACTCCATACTTTGCCAATGAATCCATTGCATTTAGAGCGAGAGCCAATGTTTACTGGTTAGATCATATTGAAAATGGAAGTAGCACTTGGAATCCATATATGAGTTATAATTTTGGTATAATAGGCTCTCAAATGCTAATAGATGATAGAATCAGATTATATGGCGAAGGCGGATTGCTTATGGTAGCTCCATCTGAAAAATTTTCAACTCAAACTATTCATTTTGGAGGTTATGGTCTATTTGGTTTTGAATTCCTTATGAAAAATTCAAAATCATCTTATTTCATAGAAATTGGTGGTGGCGGAACGGGTGCCAAAGCAGATAAGCTTCCAAATTCGAATATCTATTCAAATGGTTTTATAACCAATGCTGGATATAGAGTACATTTCTAAAGTTAATAGAAGTTTAGGGTTTTTGATTAGGTCTAGAGTAAACAACTGAATCTAATCGAGCCACTTTCGCTTCCAATTCCATTATTCGCTCCTTATCACTTTTGAATTTTACTTTTTGAGATTCGTCTTGCCATTTTTTGTATCCAAGATATATGCCTGGTATAGTCATTAAAACTATCAAAATTATCCAAATCCTATTTTGACCATGGCTAAGCTCAGAATTCAAACGATTCATACGAAGATGTAAACGTGTAAATCGTGCTAGTAAAAATGTAGCCCAACCAATAAAGAGGCAATTGATAAGGTAAAAATAAAGCCCTCCTAGAAACCAAGCCCAGTCTAAATGTGCTATGCCATACCCAGCAGTGCATAATGGAGGCATGCATGCTGTGGCTACGGCTACTCCAGATATGACCTTTGTTCCATCGCGCTTGACTACTCCTATAAATCCTGCCAAGCCACCGAAAAATGCGAGCAAAATATCAAATATTGTAGCTTGTTTGAAAGCACTTAATTGTAAGGTATTGAAATCAAAGGGTGTAACTATGAAAAAGCAAGTACTTGCAGCAAGACATATTATGGTCATATATAACCAGTTCAATATTGCTATTCGCTTAATGCGATGATCTTGTATTGCTAGTCCAAAGGCAAAACCTAAAATAGGCCCCATAAGAGGCGATATGAGCATAGCACCGATTACAGCACTCACGCTATCGGTATTGAGTCCTATGCAGGCTATTATCATAGCAAAACCTAGAATCCAGAAATTATAGCCTCTGAGCCTAACCCCCTCTACAATTTCCTCGTAGGTTTCTTGTTCAGTCTCTTCAGGATATAAATTGATAAAAGAATGAATTATTTTCTTCAAAACGCTTATTACACGAACAAAAATATTAGGTTTGTTTCTAATTAGCGAAGAAATCAACCTAAATCGCAAAACTCTCTAAAAATGCTAAAATTTTCAATCTATCATTAAGTAAATGTAAAGTTTTTATATATTTGTGCTATCCAATGAGGAGATAAGAACTAGAAATGGAAAAGAATTTTAATGCAAAAGAGGTAGAGAAAAAGTGGAGTCAATATTGGTTAGACCATAAAACATTCAAGTCGGAAATAGACAAAACCCGACCTTCTTATACCGTTTTAATACCACCGCCCAATGTAACTGGAGTCTTACATTTCGGTCATGTATTGAACAATTCATTACAGGATTTTTTTATTCGCAAAGCTCGCAAACAAGGCTATAATGTCAACTGGGTGCCAGGTATAGACCATGCCGCTATTGCTACAGAAGCAAAGGTCGTAGGTTATTTGCGTGAAAAAGGTATCAAGAAAAGCGACTTAACTCGTGAGCAATTTCTGGAGTATTGCTGGGAATGGAAAGAGAAATATGGCGGTATCATTATTGACCAACTCAAAACAATCGGTGCAGGTTGTGACTGGGATAGAGTCACCTTTACTTTAGATGACCATTATTACAAGGCAGTTATTCGAGTATTTGTAGATTTATATAAGAAAGGATATATCTATAAAGGCAAGCGCATCATCAACTGGGATTGTGAAGCTAAAACAGCTTTGTCTAATGAAGAAGTTTTATATAAAGACGAAGGTGAGAAAGGTCATTTATTTCATCTAAAATATAAATATGTCGATGATAGTGGTCACTTGACAGTTGCTACCACTAGACCTGAGACTATATTTGCCGATATGGCGGTGGCCGTAAACCCAGATGACGAACGTTATAAATCTTTGCTGGGTAAGGAGGTCTCAATTCCACTTATCAATAAACCAATAAAAATCATCGCAGATAGCTATGTCGATAAAGAGTTTGGTACAGGATGCCTTAAAGTGACTCCTGCACACGATATTAATGACTATGAGATAGGATTGAGACATAATTTAGAGGTCATCGATATTCTCAACGATGATGGTACGCTCAATGAACTCTGTGGCTATCCTGAGTTTATCGGTAAGGATCGATTTGTAGTTCGCAAGGCTATTAAATCAAAATTAGAAGAAGAAGGCTGTCTCGAAAAAGTGGAAGACATTGT
Source organism: Chitinophagales bacterium (assembly GCA_016787225.1). NCBI lineage: Bacteria > Pseudomonadati > Bacteroidota > Chitinophagia > Chitinophagales > Chitinophagales bacterium. Next base: position 43,683 of record JAEUUY010000023.1, on the reverse strand, counting down.
CAATAAAGTAGGAAGAAGCGAGCGAACGAATTCCGTTGTCGAGCCAAAGCTCTCCATGCAATGGTATGTCGATATGAAAAATATATCGAAAAAAGCCTACGAAGTGGTTATGAACGACGAAGTTCAATTTTTCCCTGCTTATCACAAAAATACCTTTCATCATTGGATGACGAATATACGTGACTGGTGTATATCACGTCAGCTATGGTGGGGGCATAGAATACCTGCATGGTATGATGTAGAAGGTAATTTCTATGTAGGTGAAACCATTGAGGAAGCGTATCAAGAAGCTTTAAAGAAAAATCCTTCCCTTAAAATGGAAGATTTAAAACAAGATGAAGATGTTCTCGATACCTGGGCATCCTCATGGTTATGGCCCTTGGAGGTTTTTCATGGTTTTGAAAATTATAATAAAGAGACAGGTAAAATAGAGCTTAATAAATCAGAGGAGTTAGACTATTATGTTCCTTCTCAAATACTAGTGACGGCGCCAGAAATAATGTTTCTCTGGGTCACGCGTATGATTATTGCTAATTATGAATATACAGATAGAAAGCCATTTGAAAAAGTCTTTTATACTGGTATAGTTAGGGATAAGTTAGGACGTAAAATGTCAAAATCATTGGGAAATTCTCCCGATGTTTATGAACTTATTGATAAATATGGAATGGATGGCATACGCTATGGCATGATGAGTATCAGCCCTGCAGGAAATGATATCTTGTTTGATGAAAAATCACTTGAAATAGGTAGAAATTTCACAAATAAAATTTGGAATGCATTCCGACTCATTAAAAGCTGGGACATTGCTGAAGGAAAAAATGAAGATAATAGTGCTGTAATAGAATGGTTTGATGCATTACTTCAAAAGAATATCAATAGTTTTCTTGACAATGTGGACAATCTTCGTATATCTGAAGCGCTAAAAGAACTTTATTCTTTTGTCTGGGATGATATGTGTTCTTGGTATCTCGAAATGATTAAACCCGATTTTGAGAAGCCTATTGATGTCTATACATACGAGAAAACAATTGGGTATTTTGAAACAGTGGTTTCACTCTTAAACCCAATAATGCCCTTTATTACAGAAGAAATGTGGGGATATATTAGAGAACGAAAATCGGGAGATTTATGTTCTGAACATCAACTACCAGCCAAGTCTAGTTTCGATGAGCAAATAATCAATAAACAAAAGCTGTTTGCGGAGCTCATTGTCAAGACAAGAGAAATCAGAGCGAATTTAAAACTGAAAAATAGAGAAACTATTGGTCTAGGTATAACTAGTGAATTGTTACAGCAAGTAGAAGTGTTTATCCCAAAGATTAAAAAACTAGTTTGGGCCGAGCAGATTGATACCAATACAGATATACAATCGACAAATACAGCTATCGTAGGAGGTAAAAAACTAGTCGTAGTTTCAGATAAAAAAATAGATAATGCGGATGCATTACAAAAAGTAAAGGAGGATATTGAATATACAAAAGGATTTATTAAATCTATTGAAGCAAAATTGAGCAATCAAGGATTTGTAGCCAAGGCGCCTGAAAAGGTTTTGGAAATGGAGAGAAAAAAATTAGCAGATGGACAAGAAAAATTAAAACAATTAGAACAAATGATGCAGTAGAGACAACGCATGCGTTGTCTATTGTGCGACGGCGCACAATTTGAGACAAGGCCTGCCTTGTCTTTACAGCGAAAAAAACAATTAAAACAACGAACAATATGAGTAATAACAGAAAAAACGATTCACAGTCAAAATACGTTATAGTAAAGGAGAGTTATTCACAAAATCTTGTTAGCACTATTATCAATGCTGCTAGAAGTAGAAATTTAATAACTATACATTACTATTCCAATGAAAAAGGTATCACAGAGCGCGATATAGAGCCTATGGATATTGTAATTCGCAATGGGAAAAAGAACCTTGCTGGGTGGTGTAAGTTGCGTGAAGATTGGCGCACATTTCGTCTCGATAGAATCAATTTCATTAAAATTCATTTAGGTGAGAAATTTACCAAACGTGAAGGATATAACAGAGCTGATTTTCAGGATGAAGGTGTGATGTTTTCTATCAATGAAAGTAAACCAGCCAATGGTTCTAGACCCAACAAAGACTACGATTTTCGTACAGACAATATTAAGACCATGTCAGAGAATAAACTCAATTTCTCCAATGACGATGTGAAAGAATATAGCGATGACGAAGAGGATATGTCATTGTAATTATAATTTTTAATTTATAAATTTCAAACATGTATAGTATAGTCAATATTCATGCAAGACAAATTCTAGATTCAAGAGGAAATCCTACCGTAGAGGTAGATGTAGAAACCGAAGGTGGACACAAGGGGAGAGCAGCAGTGCCGAGTGGCGCTAGTACTGGCATTCATGAAGCCGTAGAACTCAGAGATGATGATAAAGGTATTTATCTTGGCAAAGGTGTACTCAAGGCCGTTCAGAATGTCAATGAAACCATTTTCAACGAATTGGTAGGCTATGATGTGCGTGAGCAGGAATTGATAGATAAAATAATGCTCGAACTCGATGGAACTGATAATAAATCCAAACTAGGAGCGAATGCCATGCTTGCCGTTTCTATGGCAGTAGCGAAAGTAGCAGCAGCGAGTTCTAATCTTCCACTATATCGTTATATAGGTGGAGTCAATGCTCGAACACTACCAGTTCCTATGTTGAATATCTTGAATGGTGGAGCTCATGCAGATAATTCTATCGACTTTCAAGAATTTATGGTTATGCCTACTAAGGCTGAGACCTTCAGTCATTCTTTGCGTATGGGAGTTGAAGTTTTTCACGCTTTGAAGAAAGTGTTGAAAGATGCTGGCTATAGCACTAATGTAGGTGATGAAGGAGGATTTGCTCCGAATATCAAATCGAATGAAGAAGCAATTGAAATCGTCCTAAAATCGATAGAAAAGGCAGGATATAAACCTGGTGAAGATATTTTTATAGCGATGGATGCGGCTAGCAGTGAGATGTGGAAAGAAAAAGAGCAAGCTTATGTGTTTCACAAATCTGACAATCGAAAATTATCTAGCGATGAAATGGCGGCATACTGGGCAGACTGGTGTGCTAAGTATCCAATAGTGAGTATTGAAGATGGCATGGCTGAAGACGACTGGAAAGGATGGAAAGCACTGACTGATAAGGTAGGAAAAAAAATTCAGCTCGTAGGTGATGATTTATTCGTAACGAATGTCAAGCGACTCAAGCAAGGAATAGACACCAATACTGCCAACGCTATATTAGTAAAAGTAAACCAAATAGGAACTTTAAGTGAAACTATAGCTGCGGTACGCATGGCTCAGAATGCTCGATTCAATTCTGTAATGAGTCACCGAAGCGGAGAGACAGAAGATGCTACTATTGCCGACCTAGCTGTAGCATTGAATTGCGGTCAAATAAAGACGGGTTCTGCGTCCCGCTCAGATAGAATGGCTAAGTATAATCAACTATTAAGGATAGAGGAGGAGCTTGGTGAAACTGCTTATTTCCGTGGTACTAATTTGAAGTTTGGGATATAGGAGTTTTCCTTATTTTGGTTACAAAGCGCTAGGTGCATTTAATACTATAACTGGAATTATCTTATTGATGACTAGAGGGGTTTAATTAGCTCATGGCATAGACCCTTGTTACTGGATTGATGATCTCTCCAGGTTTAGTTTTGTGGCGATTGTTTAAGATTGAAAATAATCCAATAATTGTAGCTTTAACTTTTTATTTTAAATATTTTAGTGTTCGGCTTCCATTGTTTAGTTTTTTATTCTATTTTATTTAACTCGACTTGTGGTAGCTTCTTCCCAATTCCTATATTGGATTGAATTTCTCCCATTTCCCCTTCTAGTGCAGAAAGCAGCGCTGTGGTTTTTATGACACATTAGTAAAAATAGGATATATACATTGCAGCAAATATATACTTCTATAGCTTAACGGTTTGCTAGAGGGCATAAATTTATTATATGATATGCTCAAATCTATTAAAGTAAATTTTAAACTAAACACTATAAGGGAAATATTATAAATTTGTCTTATGTTAAACATAAACTTGTTTTATACTCGAATCATTTTGGTTTATTTGGCTTTTTATATGGTCAATATGAATTTAAATGTATTTGTGGATGAGACTAAGTCAGGGTATTGTATAGATATAGCTGAAGAAACGGATGCAGAAGAATCTGAAAAAACGAAGGAACTTTCAGAAGAAAATGAATATAAAATTTCTCGGGTAATAAATTATTCGCATATTACTCTATCTCGTATTTATCGAAATGATATACTCCGATGCGACACTAGATTATTTCCACCCCCGTATTTACTTGCATTCAGTCCACCACCAGAATCTTAGATTGAAGGTTTGATGTTACTTAAAACATCTTTTCTAGCGGAAACAAGTGATTGATAAATCAACTTCGCTTTACTGTAGTTAGTCACTTTAAAAATTAAGATTCAAAAATTTCAATGAACTCTATTCAATCATTTAAGTCAACAGTTAAGACTGATGCGCTCTCGGGATTAGTCGTATTCCTAGTAGCATTGCCACTTTGCTTAGGTATAGCCGTAGCATCAGGAGCACCACCTTTTGCAGGAATTATTACTGGCGTCATTGGTGGTGTCGTCGTAGGTTTTCTGAGCAATTCGAATGTAAGTGTCTCAGGACCTGCGGCGGGATTAATAGCCATTGTCTTAGCTGCAATAAATAATCTAGGGTATGAAGCCTTCCTTTTGTCCATTATTCTAGCCGGCTGTTTTCAGTTGATTCTAGGCTATGCCAAGGCGGGTATGCTCTCCAATTATATACCTTCTGGAGTCATAGAAGGCATGCTGACGGGTATCGGTATTATCATTATTAAAAAAGAACTTCCTCATGCTATAGGATATGATACGGAGCACGAAGGGGATTTCTTCTCCTATCATATTATGGACAAAGCAGATCAAGGTTTTTGGGGAGAGTTGATTCACTCCTTTAATATGGCTCATACAGGTATTATTCTTATCACCGTCATTTCTATTGCCATATTAGTTGCATTTCAAAATATAGCTGTGCTCAAAAAAATAAAGGCCATTCCTGGAGCGTTGGTCGTTGTTATTGTAGGCATTGTAATTAATGAAATTTTCAGACTTCAAGGATCGTCATATTTGTTTGATGGAAATCATCTCGTCAATCTTCCTATTTCCTCATCTTTGACAGAGTTTATGTCTCAATTTCATTTGCCTAATTTTGCTAGCATTGTTCAGCCAGCGGTATGGGTAACGGCAGCCACTATAGCAGCCGTGGCGAGTATAGAGACACTATTATGCCTAGAAGCTGGTGATAAAATGGATCCACTAAAGCGCTACTCCAATGCCAATACAGAATTGAAAGCACAAGGAATGGGGAATATTTTATCGGGACTGCTTGGTGGTTTACCTATGACTTCTGTTATCGTGCGCACAACCGCCAATATCAATGCCGGAGCTCGAACCAAACTTTCGGCTATTATTCACGGTTTATTTTTGCTTATAGCTGCACTATTAATTCCTTCATTATTGAATAAAATCCCAATGGCGTGCTTGGCAGCTATTTTGATTATGATAGGATTGAAATTGGCTAGCCCGAAGGTATTCAAACATATGTGGCAGGCAGGTTGGTCTCAGTTTATACCATTTATAGTAACCGTAATCGGAGTAGTAGGTATAGATTTATTAAAAGGCGTAGGAATAGGATTAGCTATCAGTATTCTTTTTATTCTCAGAGGAAATATGAGACTAGCCTATTTTTTCAATAGTGAAAAGCATAAAGAAGGGGAAACTATCCGAATCGATCTAGCTCAGGAGGTTTCTTTTCTGAATAAGGCAGCAATTAAACAAACCCTCGCTCATTTACCTATCAATAGTAAAGTTACCATCGATGCTAAAGAAACTGTCTATGTCGATTTTGATGTTATAGAACTTATTAAAGATTTCGTCAAAATAGGTTCTAAAGACAAAAACATTCAAGTAGAATTACTTAATTTCAGAGAGGACTATAACATGGAAGATAGTCATCATGTTTCATAATATCAATTTAAAAGTAAACCCATATAAACAATGAAGAAGAATAGCATCTCAAAACTCTTAGATAACAATGCCAACTGGGCTAGCTCTGTAGTCAAGGAAGACCCAGAGTTTTTTTCCAGATTATCAAATGTACAAAAGCCTGAATTTCTTTGGATAGGCTGTAGCGACAGTCGTGTACCAGCCGATAGAATCACTGGAACTCAACCAGGAGAAATCTTTGTACACAGAAATATAGCCAATATGGTTATTCATACCGACCTCAATTTGCTATCTGTTCTAGAATATGCGGTAGATCATCTCCAAGTAAAGCACATCATCGTATGCGGACATTATGGCTGTGGCGGGGTCAAGGCAGCTATGTCTAGACACAATTTTGACCTTATTAATAAGTGGATTCGAAATATAAAAGATGTCTATCGAATGCATAGAGAAGCTATCGATTATCAAACAAAACCTGAGCAGAGACTCGATAAGCTAATTGAACTTAATGTCGAAGAGCAAGTGATGAATCTAGCCAAGACAAGTATAGTTCAAAAGGCTTGGAAGGGAAGAAAAGCCCCAGATATTCATGGCTGGGTATATAGCCTTGAAGATGGGCTAATCAAACCTATCTGCACGATGACCTACAAGGATCATTTAGATCCATTGTATGAGTTTGATGATTTGTAAGAATTTTTTTTTCATTTAAACGCGTTAGTTAAATCTAAATTAAGGTTTAAATTTACGATCAGTCCATGATTGTATTGATATACAGACTGGTTATTGATTTGCCGACCAAATTGAATAATTTGATTGAGGTAGCCTGCTTCTAATCTCAGTTTATCATTCCATTGATAGCCTGCTAAAATACCCAGTCTGTTTTGATCGAAAACATTGGCATTAACATTTTCTCCAAATCCAATAAATATCTCATCATACATTGCGAGATATGGTGTATTGTTTTTCATCTCTTTGCCTTTCAGAGGAAGCTGGGCTCTGAACATATATCGCATGCGATGCATTAAGGGAAACTCATCTTCGTGTTCAAAACCTAAGCTGCTATATCGTCCTACCCATCTTTGTTCGAGCATGAATCGATGAGATAATTGAAATGGTCCCTCTTTGTTGGTCAATTGCATCATTTGAAAAAGTCGATGCTCAGTAAAATCTCTACCCATGCCATTTATAGGAATCTCTCCGTAAGGAAATGTTTCTATCCATGCATAACCAAGCCTGAAAAGTACTCTTGAATTCAAATGATAATTGATACCCATACGCAATAAACTTTGCTGCCAATCGGTGATAACATGATCCCTTCGAAACTGGTACTCACTATGAATACTCCATTTATTATGAATCTTAAATGTAGAAAACAAATTATACCATCCTATTTCGCCTGAAGTATTCAGCCTATTACTTTGGCTGAAAAGATTGCTGAATATAAAAAAGTAAGCCACAGTTGTAGTAATTCTTTTACTAAGAAAAGAATATTTTTTTTGAAAATAGAACTGTAGTAAAACTTTCAATTTAAAAAACAATTTTAAAACTTTCCGTTTGTGGATTGTCTGGATGCCTGATACGAAATTTGTTATCATGTAAATCTAGATGTTTTAAATTCTTCAATTGTTTTAATTCTGAAGGGAATTCTTTGAACTCATTTTTATTGAGGTAAAGGTATTCAATATTGTTCATAAATAATATACATTGAGGAAGCCGATTAAGTCTATGGTTTTCTAAATGCAGAATTTTCAATTGAGGTAGGTCTTTGAGAATCGAAAAACTTTGATTAAAATCTAAATTTTTATCGTTGTCGAGATAGATCTCGTTGAGATTTTTGAGATTTGAGAACGATGGAGGAAGAAATTTAAAATCATTACCACCCAAATCCAATATTTTCAGCTTTTTCAGATTTCCAATTCCACTAGGGACTTCCTTTAAATGATCATTTTTCAGGCTTAAATACTCTAGATTGCTAAATTTTGCCCATGTGCTGTCGGCTATAAATTTTATTTTTTGATTGCTTAGGTTGAGCCTAATTACTCTTGCAGGATTTTTTAATGCTTCTTCTAAATTATTATATTCCTTTTGTAAATTTGATGAATCAGTTTTCTGCGACAATAAATACATAGATTGAATACCTAAGAATACTATTAAAAGAAATCGACAATTGAAAAAAAATGGAAAGCTCATAGTAAAATTTTGGTTTAGAATTAATTGATGAAATCTTATAGAAAAAATAGAAATCTCATTGAAAGCCACAAAGAAATTTAGTTAATTATAATTCTTTTAATAACTATTTAAACTAATTTGTTTGTGGCAAATGAAAATATAGCCTTTTATATCAATATAGTCAGAGTTATTTAGAAGGCGAGAATGGTAAAGCTGATTTATGAACTATAATTCTGAGTTTTCCATCTTTTCCTTTTTTGAAGACCCAGGTTTTGTCCACCATGACCTCCTTACCATCTTTACCTGTAACCCATACATTACCCATTGTAATAGCTACGGAACCATAGATTTGAATACCTTCGTTTTTTTCTCCAGCGTTATCATAGCGGGCTTTTACCCATGGAGTTAATGCAAAACCTTTATCATTAGGATAGGCTGGATCACCTCCAATAAAATAGGCCAAAGCACCTTTCTTATCATTTCTGAAGGTCTGGTCGCCATAAGCTAATGTAGGTTTGAAAAATACTTTTCCATAATCATAATTGTATGCCTCCGAAAGGACTTGCTCAGCGAAGGCTTTATAATCTCCACCTTCTTCTTTGATCTGACCAATTTTGACTAATGCATCACACCATGCTTGCTGTGCTGCATTTACCTCATCATAGGTTATAATATCTTGCGCTCCTTCCTCTACATAAACTAGCCCAAGTTCGTCTATAACTTTTTGTACTTCCTGACTAGTTTGTTGAATGGTAGATTTCACTTCTTCTTTTGCTGCATTGTTTACTTGGTCACAAGACAGTAGTCCGAAAAGCATGCATGTTGTTGTAATGATGTTCTTTTTCATTGTTTAAAAGTTTAATTTTGCCTACTTTGTAAAACGGTGTTCGGCTATTCCGTGTTCGTTAATTAGTTAAAAATTAGTGTTAGAAATAATCAAATAATAGAGAGGAATACCTATCGTAATATTAAAGGGAAAGGTAAGTCCTAATGCCATAGGAATATAAAGACCAGGGTCAGATTTCGGCGCTGCCAGTCGCATAGCAGCAGGTACAGCGATATAGGAAGCACTGGCAGCTAGAATGGCAAAAATGAAACGATTCCCAATATCATGCGATATATACTGACTCAGCCATGCCACTGCACAACCATTTAAGGCTGGAATAATAATGGCGAAGAAGGTTACAAACCAACCATATTTCATAAATGAACCAAAGCGTTTGGCTGTTACCATCCCCATTTCTAACAAGAAAATTACTAAAAATCCCTTGAATATATCGGTGGTGAATGGTTTAATACCTTCTGCCTGTTTAGTATCAGCAATCGTGCCTATCACTAAACTACCTAATATCAACAAAACACTACCATTGGTCAAAGAATGATGAAGAAGCTTTCGGAGACTTATATCTTCTCTAGAGCTAGAACGATCATATTTCATCAACAGTATCACTGCAATAATAATAGCTGGCGATTCCATCAAAGCCATGATAGCTACCATATGTCCGCCGAAAGTTATTTTTTGCATTTCTAGAAATGACACGGCTGCCACAAAAGTGACCGCACTCACGGAACCATAGGAAGCTGCAATAGCAGCTGCATCACTTACACTTAGTTTTTTCTTCAATATAAAAAAAGTATAGAGAGGTATCATCAAAGCTATGAATACACCAAATAGAGCCGAGTATATAACCTCAGCATTTATTGTGCTATGCGACAATTCTTGCCCCCCTTTGAATCCAATAGCAAAAAGTAAGTAAAGAGAAATAAATTTTATGCTCTGTGCTGGTATTTCTAGGTCACTCTTGATGCGCACCGCAACTACACCTAAAAGGAAAAAAAGAAATGTAGGATTGGTAAGATTGCTATGAAGTACTTGAAAATCTAAGTTCATTTTAATTTATTATGTTTAAGGATTGCAGAAGTCACAATACATGGGATCTTCAGTTTTTTTATTATTAGGATATAGAATCGTTTCATTATGTCTACAAAGACTACATGATAGAATGTGCGACAAGGTAGATGCCGTGGGTTGCTCACAAAGCCCGCAGGGCAAACCTTGTATTACTTTAGTCACGGTATATCCTGGTGTTTGGCATTGCGGACACAGAGAATTAAGTTTATCAATTAAGTTACTAGTAGCCTTGGCTATCACTCGCATACGCGTGGGATTATGCATAGCTCGCATATCGGTCTCAGCATATACCTTATCATATTCTTCTAGAAGTTTATGATATTGAGCCTTTAACTCTTCCCAGTCACCGATTCCCTTTATGATTTTATCTTTTTTATTTTCACCATTTCTGAGTATCAACTTATGACTTGGGAAAAGCGCCTTAGTTGCAAAATCTACCAATTGATTTTCACTTTCTATTATAGCCCCATTAAAATTGGTGTCTGTAGTTAATTCTCTAGCTACTATTTCAAGATTATTTTTTGTATCGAGTAGCATGACTAGTTCATCATTGGCATGAGCAAAGAAAGCACTAGGATGAGCCCCGAAAGAACCTTCACTAGCAACTGCTAAATCAAGACCTGTAATTTCTAGAGCCATTTGACATTTTTTTCGTAAGGTATCTATTGGGCTATCTTTTCGCTCGACTTCGCCTGTAAATGTGCCTAATATATCCGTATCCATATTGTCAACCAGACGTAGTTTTACGCCCAACCTTTTTTCTAGGAGGGGAGCTATAACAGTCTCTTTGCCATGCATCGTGGCTATTACAACAGTTCTATTGACGAAGAAAGTGTTGGGTCCTATCATTATTATTCAAGAGCTTGAGGATTATCTTGATTCTTTGAAAGTATTTTTAAAATAACAAGAGAAGTTGTTATTGATAATATGAGCCAATAACTACCGCTTATACATTCAGATGAGTAAAACGAAAATACAATAAAGCAAATTGAAAGGATATAAAGCACGATAATAGATATTTTTCTATTCATTTTTTATAATTTATTGTCCTTGACCTAGAGAATATGAGGAGATCCCATCGAATGCATAGAGATTCTCAGTCTTGATAATGTCGATATTTAATTCGAGGGCTTTATTCATTAGTTCGATAATGGTCTTTGGGTCTAACGAATTACTCGATTTTGGTTTAAATCGACACCGCCAATGATCCGTGCAAAAAGTTTCAGGGAATCCATCTGGATACACTTTGATACCTCTATTGGTAATCATTGATAGACCCACTTGCTCTGATTCTATTTCATGTATTTTTTTTGCTAATTCATTCGGATTGGTTCCCGGCCAATGGATAAATAAATCAACACCTTCAAGTGTTTTAGTTTTTGGCTTTTTACGCGTATATTTTGGTAATTGAAGTTGTAATGCCTTACCATAGTTTACGGCAGTTAATTGGCTTGGCTTCTGTCCGAGGTGGCGTATTATAGCATTGGCAAATTCAAGAGTGCCAACCTTTTCCTTGCTCAATCCTTCTTCATAAATATCCGCAGTATGATAGCCCTCTTCTATCGTTCTTAACCAAGCATTTTGGATGGTTTCGCCTATCTCACCTTGACCTATATGAGCCAGCATTTGTACAGCAGCCTGAAGTAGTCCCGATGGATTGGCGATATTTTGACCTGCTATTGTAGGGGCTGATCCGTGAATAGCTTCAAATAATGCGCACTCTTCGCCGATATTGGCAGAGCCAGCTAGCCCTACGGAACCAGCCACCTGAGCAGCAATATCGCTGATAATATCCCCATAAAGATTTAGCGTAACGATGACATCGAATTTTTCAGGAGAATCTGCTAATAAAGCAGCTCCTATATCGATAATCCAGTGGTCAGCTTCGATATTAGGATACTCCACTGCTATTTCGTCGAATACTTTGTGAAAGAGACCATCTGTCTGCTTCATGATATTATCTTTGGAGAAGCAGGTCACCTTCTTGCGTCCATAAAGTTTTGCATATTCAAAGGCATAGCGAATTATTTTTTCGCAACCTGGTCGACTGACTAGCTTCAAGCATTGTATCACTTCATCCGTCTGCTGGTGTTCGATACCAGCATATAAATCCTCTTCATTTTCACGTACGATAACCAGATCTAGCTTTGGGTGTTTGGTTGCTACAAATGGGTGTAATGAAAAGCAAGGCCTAATATTCGCATAAAGTCCTAGAAATTTTCGCATCGTCACATTCAAACTCTTATATCCACCTCCTTGTGGAGTGGTAATAGGAGCCTTGAGCAAAATTTTATTCTTGCGAATAATATCCCAAGATTTATTGTCAATGCCAGAGGTATTACCCTGCAGATATAGTTTCTCTCCCAGTTCTATTTCATCTGTTTCTATGGCTGCTCCTGCGGCTTTTAGAATGGATAAGGTAGCATTCATAATTTCTGGCCCTATGCCGTCGCCCTTAGCTATGGTTATTCTTGTCATACGTTGTTTATTAAAATTTTGCTGCAAATATGAAGCGAATAATCATAAATAAATATATATCTTTGCTATTTACAATATAAATAATATTTATGAACTATACTTTACAGCAGTTGAGAATTTTTCTAAAAGTAGCGCAGACATTGAGCATTACCAAGGCAGCAGAGGAGTTACATCTTACGCAGCCAGCGGTATCTATTCAGTTAAAAAATTTTCAAGATCTCATAGAAACACCGCTCTACGAAATCGTTCTTAAAAAGATATATATTACAGAATTTGGAATGGAAATAGCTAGACTGGCCAATCAAGTGATTGCGGATGTAGAATCTATTGACACTTTATTAATGAATTATAAAGGTAAACTGACAGGACGCTTAAAAATTTCTGTTGTATCTACTGGTAAATATATAGCACCGTATTTTCTAACGGATTTCCTAAAGCTTCACACAGCTGTGCAATTGGAACTTGATGTAACAAATAAAGCAAAAGTAATAGAGAGTCTAGAAAATAATGAAGTGGACTTTTCTTTAGTAAGTGTTTTGCCAGAAAACATGAGATTAAATAAAATAGAACTTATGGAGAATAAATTATTTTTAGTAGGCTCAGAAGACCTTGAAAATAATAAAAAAGAATTTGACAAAAAGATTTTCACACAGATACCAATGATATATCGAGAGAAAGGTTCAGGTACCCGACAAGTAATGGAACGCTACATGATAAAAAATGAAATTAATATTATGAAAAAAATGGAGTTAACGAGCAATGAAGCGGTAAAGCAAGCTGTATTAGCAGGATTGGGTTATTCGATTATGCCACTAATAGGAATAAAAAACGAGTTAGAAAATAATCTATTAAAAGTGATTCCAGTCAAGAGTTTTCCGATCAAATCGACGTGGTATCTAATTTGGTTAAAAGATAAAAAACATTCTTCGGTGGCAAAAGCCTATATGGATTACATTGAGCAAAAAAAGGTTCAGATAATTAATGAAAAATTCTCCTGGATTAATCGTTATAATTGAGTTTTAGAAATTTTAGCAATTAATAGACTACAAATTGAATTAACTTTGTAAAACAAATAATTGTTTTGTTAAAACAGTCTTTATTTCTCATTATTTTCATTTTACAGAGCCTTGCTGTTCCAGTTGGCGTGGCGTTAAATCTAGAAAATTGTAGATCTGAATATTCCCATGAGAAAAAAACACCCATTAACTTGGATATCTTGGAGGAATGGGAAGAAGAAGAAGATAACAAAACAAAATGGTTGCCATTTAATTGCAACTTCAACTCTGTTTGGATTATAAAATCCCTATCCGAGTTCAACAATAGTATTGATACTATTATCAGGACTCGCACTTTATTTATAAACAATACTTCCTTAATCATTTGGATTCAGAATTTTAGAATTTAAAAAATTATAAATGAAACTTGAAGCTTGACTTCTATTTTTTTATAATTTTCTATCTCTAAAGTTTTTAAAATGAACAAAAATGTCTCAGTTCCATTCGATGGAATACAAGGTTTAAAACAAAATTTTTTTCAAGATTTCAATGCTGGATTTAGCGTATTCTTATTAGCCCTACCTCTCAGTTTAGGTATAGCCAAGGCTTCAGAGTTTCCAGCAATTATGGGCTTAACAACTGCAATTATAGGCGGCATTATTGGTGGCTTATTAGGCGGCAGTTATCTTACTATAAAAGGACCAGCAGCGGGTCTCATTGTCATATTGGTTGGTGCTGTTACAGATTTCGGGGGAGGACAGACTGGTTGGCACATGGCTTGTGGCGCAATTGTTGTAGCCAGTCTCATTCAAATTTTATTTGGGGTTTTCAAATTAGGTAAATATACAGAAATTTTTCCTCTGTCAGCAGTGCATGGTATGTTAGCGGCTATTGGAATTATTATTATATTAAAACAAGTTCCAATATTATTAGGTGAGAATCCTCAAGTCATGAAGGGGATGACACCTTTTGATCTCATAGCCCATATTCCCCAGTTTCTATCTGGATTTGATTTACGAGCCACTATCATAGGTGTTATTAGTCTTATCATAATGCTTTTTTGGAATACCTTTAATATACCTTTTGTATCCAAATTGCCTGCGCCGCTTATAGTATTAATTTTTGCCATTCCTGCTGAGCTTATCATGGATTTTAGTCATACTGAACCTGAATTTACTTTGCTACACATTGGTAATTTTCTCAATTCAATAAAGTATAATGCAGATTTTTCTGGATTACAGCAATCAGGAACTTTTATCAGATACGTAATTATGTTTGCATTAGTAGGTTCGTTAGAAGCACTTCTTACTGTTAAAGCGATAGATATGATGGATCCATATCAACGTAAATCGGACACCAATAAAGAACTTGTAGCTATTGGTGTAGGGAATACATTTGCTGGACTTCTAGGTGGCCTTCCTATGATATCCGAAGTAGCTCGAAGCACTGCCAATGTTAATGCTGGCGCGCGAACGCGATGGGCAAATATTTTCCATGGACTTTGCATTTTACTTTTTGTGCTTTTTGCATCTCAGTTTTTAGAATTAATACCAAATTGTGCTTTGGCTGCTATGCTCATCTCTGTGGGTATTAAATTAGCTCACCCTAAAGAATTTGCTCATATGCTTGAAATAGGTAAGGAACAATTAGCTATATTTTTAACAACTATTTTCTTTACCTTGTATGAAGATTTATTGGTTGGTATTTTAGCTGGAATGGCACTAGAAATGACTTTGCATCTCGCACATGGTGTAGCATTTAAACATTTCTTTTCTACTCCTGTATCTGTATCCTTCCATGATGGACATTATATCTTGAAATTAGAGGGAGCCGCAGTGTTTACCAATTTCATAAGATTAAAGGATAAATTGGATGCTATACCTCCAGCGAATAAAATTACTTTGGACGTTTCTTCGGTGCAAATGATTGATCATAGTGCTTTATCTAATATTAAAATTTTTGAGAAAAAGTACAAGGAAAATGGCGGTCAATTTGAAATTGTAGGCCTAGATAATTTGAAACAACTTTCTAATCATGAGCTTTCAACTATCAAGAAAATTAACAAATGAAATTAAAACTAAGCAGCCTATTTGCTGTTTTTTGCTTGACTTCGTTGCATAGCTTTTCTCAACAGAATTTATTTAATGTGCCTTCGAGTGAGATTACCTTAAAAAATAAGTTTTTTTTTCAGCAACAATTTAATGTAGGAAACGTATTGCAGTCAAACACCAATATATGTTATGGACTTGAGCATGAATTTGAAATTGGTGTTAATCTTATAGGACTTGTATATAACTACCAGTCGATTTTAACCAATGAAACACTAGGCGAAGGGCCTATCTCTCCAAGTTCTATGTTTACAATTCAAAAATTGTTTAAAGTTTCAAAAAACACTCATTTGGGCATTGGAGCTGAAATAGGCAGCAATTTTTTCGTTAGGCACAGTAAAAATATGTTTTTTACTAATTTCATCTATTTCAATTCAAATAATTCATTTTTAAATGAAAGGTTGCATTTGATAGCTGGAATATATTATGCAAACAAAGCCTATCAAGGGGCTGATAATGGACTCGGTGTGATGACAGGTTGTGATTTTAAGCTATCAAATAAAATTCACCTAGTAGGAGATTGGATTTCAGGGAATAATTATATAGGATTAGGTGTTCTAGGTGGACAATACTTTGTGCATCCTCAAATACCTTTATCTCTTGGTATCCAAATACCCAATAATACACAAAAAAATAGTTATGGCTTAGTTTTTGAATTCACTTATTTACCAAAAACTTAAAATTATGAGGTATATTATTTTATTAGTAACAGGCCTAGTTTCTATATACTCCTACTCACAACGTCAATCCACCGACAACTTTAATGGGTGGTTTATGTATTTTGGAGATCATAAATTTGCAGAGAAATGGGGCGTACATATCGAAGCTCAGTTTAGACGAAATGAAGTCATCACCAAAGGTCAGCAATTACTTTTAAGAACGGGTTTAAATTATCATTTAAATTCAAATGTATTCGCTACAGTTGGGTATTGTTTTGTAGAAACCTATCCTTATGGAGAATTTGCTGTAAAATCTACTTTCCCTGAGCATAGACTGTGGGAACAGATCCAAATTAAAACACAATTATCTTCTTTTGAATGGATTAGTCGCTTTCGATTAGAACAGCGTTTCTCTCAATTGCCCGTCAATACTGGAGTAATTTTTGAGCCCGGAGACGCCATGTTTACCAATCGTTTCAGGCTACTCAATCGATTTTCTATCCCTTTAAATGGAAAAAAAATAGAGGACAAATCCTTCTATGTTTCAGCCTATGATGAAATTATGATTAGCTTTGGTGAACATGTCGGTATGAATCTTTTTGACCAGAATAGAGCATATTTAGCACTGGGATACAAAATTCCAAAAATAGGTAGATTAGAAATGGGGTATATGAATCAGATTATGTTTCGTCCAAATGGTTTACAGGTAGAATACAATCACACCTTTCAAGTTGGCCTAAATTCTACACTAGATTTAATTAAATATAAGAAATAAAAGTAATGAACACAGAGATATTAGTTAATAATAATTTTGACTTAGAAAGAGTCATTAAACATATCAAGCATTATCTGCCTTCGCAGTGGGCATTAAAAGATTTTATTCATCATAATTCTTTACATGCTTTTCAGCATTTACCATTTTTTGAGGGATTGAATCAAGCATATGAAATCTTTGGCTATAAAATTACCTTAACTATTGATGAATATCAAAAAAAATATAGAAATGGAGAAATTTCTGAAAACGCTGTTCATAAGGTTTTAAAGGAATTTACCAGTGACGAAAATCAACGAAAAGCACTATTTGAAGATATGATGGAGATTAACCTGGTACATGACTTTGACTCCAGAATAGGGAATTTGAGAGAAAATTGGAGAACTAAACTTGGAGTAGATATGGATGCTATGGTTTATCCCACCTTATTCAGATTATTGAGCAATTATTTAGATCAAGGTATTGCCATCTGGAAATTCCCCATAAAAGATAAAACTTTTCTTGAGGCTCTATCAGTGATAGAAAATAATGGTCTTGTCAGTATTTTTAGACGAAAAAGAGCACGTGAAATTTTTAAAAGTCGAAGTCTTAGTATTCATGATTTGCTTGAAATTCTTGTTGGTAAAAATTATAATTTCTATGAAAACTATCTCTTTGATCAGCAGTTTGAACATCAGGGATGGAGCGGTTTTGTGTCCGAAGTAGAAAAAATGCCAGCCATGCTTTTTGATCAGAGAAAGATTAGCACTAAAGAGTTAATTTATTTGGAATGTTTATTGGAAATTGATGCGTTGGATTATAAATTTGGTGAAGGAAATTGGTACCC
This sequence comes from Chitinophagales bacterium, assembly GCA_016787225.1. NCBI lineage: Bacteria > Pseudomonadati > Bacteroidota > Chitinophagia > Chitinophagales > Chitinophagales bacterium. The sequence goes on along the minus strand of JAEUUY010000023.1, from coordinate 25,731 downwards.
ATTGGAAGGTTATATCGATTATACTCCTAAAATGATTTTTGAATCAGTAAAACAAACGCATGTATTTACGATTGGTAGGCTATGGCAGGAAGCCTTTGAATGGACATATTATAACTCTGTTTTAAATGGAATAATTGATAAGCCTCAGACTCACTATGAAAAGAATCTGCGATTTCAAACCATCATGTGTATAGATGACAGAATATGTTCATGGAGAAGGCATATAGAATACATTGTACCAGACTGTGAAACTTATGGAACGCCAGGTTTTTTTGGTTTGGATATGTTTTTTCAGCCTGAAGGTGGGAAATTTTATACCAAGATATGTCCAGCCCCTATGACTCCCAAATACTTGGTTAAAGAAGTAGCAAAGGACCAAAAACTTAGTCAACTGAAGAAAAAAGTCACTGAAAAGTTAAATCAATCATCGATACATCATCATGAACCTGATATACATTTTTCAGAGCATAGCCACAACAGCCTTTTAGGCTGGTTTGTATCTCAGTTTATCGGCTTTTTTTCAGCATTAAAATTAGTTTCTGCCGTTTTATTTCCTAAGCGAAGCGCAGCTACTTCCAATCCATTTATGCACATGGAGAAAAATTTTCCTTTGGCTATTGAGAACCATGACCATAGTCAAGAAAATGGATTAAATATTGGCTTTACGAAGGAGGAAATGGCAACTCGGGTATACAATATGCTCAAAAGTATTGGTCTTACTGAGAATTTTGCACCTATTGTCTATGTCATTGGTCATGGTTCTTCTAGTACTAATAATCCTTACTATGCCGGTTATGAATGTGGAGCTTGCAGTGGCAGAGCTGGCTCAGTAAATGCTCGAGTATTCTCGATGATGGTCAATGACCCTAAAGTAAGAGAGTTATTAAGGGAAAAGGGTATTGATATACCTCTGGGAACTATTTTTTTGGGAGGACTACATGATACGACACAAGATGTAGTTCAATTTTTCGATAAAGATATTTCTCTATCCTTTACATATAGAAGTTCTCATAATGCAAATAAAAAAGATATGCGAGAAGCATTGAAACTTAATGCTAAGGAGCGTTCACGTAGATTTGAAAATATAGCGACAATTGAAAGTATAGATAAAATACACAATAAAATTAAACGCAGATCTGTATCGTTTTTTGAGCCGAGACCAGAGTATAATCACGCTACTAATGCTCTATGTATAGTGGGTAGAAGGGATATGACTAGAGGTTTATTCTTGGATCGACGTGCATTTCTCAATAGCTATGATTATCGAAAAGATAGCGATGGTAGTTATCTTCAAGGAATTTTAAATGCTGCTGCACCCGTTTGTGGAGGGATTAATTTAGAATACTATTTTTCCAGAACAGACAATCAAAAATTAGGAGCAGGTAGTAAACTACCGCATAATATCATAGGTCTATTCGGAGTAGCCAACGGTATAGATGGTGACCTGAGACCAGGATTGCCCGCACAGATGATTGAAATTCATGACCCAATACGTCTTATGATAATCGTAGAACAATTTCCTGAGATTATATTAAACGCTATTCAAGCTAATCCAGCGACCTACGAGTGGTTTGCTAATGAATGGATCCATCTCATTTGCTTTCATCCTACTCATAAAAAAATGCTGCGATTTCAGAAAGGGGAATTCACTATTTTAGATTTAGAATTAATGACAACTCCTAGCATTTCTAGTCAAGACTTAATAAGAATATTTGAAACTAATAATGAAAACATTCCAGTCAAAATTATAAATGATATCAACTATGCTGCATAACTTAGTTCTTTCAATAATATTGTTGCCGTTAATAGGTTATTTAGCTGGAATTTACTTATCAAAAAGTAGTGAAAAAGGAATTGCCTTGCTTTCTAAATCAATAGTTATATTGCAGTTTGGCTTATCCGCTTGGCTGCTAGTTCTGTGGATATATCAAGACTTCCAAACAATAAACTTATCGGAACTTACAATTTACAAAAACCCTAGCTATCATTTTTTCATCGATTTATTAATAGATAAATTTTCCATTTTGTTTTTAATGGCTGGAAGTTTTGTAGCTTTGATGGTAACTATTTTTAGTCAATATTACATGCATAGGGAAGAAGGCTATAAGCGTTTTTTTCTTACCATTTTGCTTTTTTTCTTTGGATTCAATCTTACCATTCTTGCGGGTAATTTCGAAACTCTTTTCATTGGTTGGGAAGTATTGGGCATATCGTCTTTTTTATTAATTGCCTTTTATCGATATAGATATTTACCTGTAAAGAATGCGGTAAAAGTATTTACTATATATCGTTTGGGAGATGTTGGACTTTTAATAGCCATGTGGCTTAGTCATCACTTTTGGCATGAAAACGTTACTTTTCTAAAAATGAGTAATGCAGAAATACTAAGTGAACATATTCATTCGCATTCCATTTTAGGTATATTTATAGCATTGGGGGTAGTTATAGCTGCGGCTGCCAAATCTGCTCAATTTCCTTTTTCTTTTTGGTTGCCAAGAGCTATGGAAGGTCCGACTCCATCAAGTGCTATATTTTACGGTTCACTTTCAGTACATATGGGTGTCTATTTATTATTTCGAGTCTTTCCATTGATCGAATTCCAGATTTCCATCAGAGTATTTCTTGTTTTAATAGGATTGTTTTCCTTCTATATGGCTACGGGTATTTCTAGGGTACAAAGTTCAATCAAAGCACAAGTTGCTTACACCTCAATTGCACATATAGGAATAATGTTTATCGAAGTAGCAATGGGCTGGCATAACCTCGCTTTAATACATTTTTTTGGCAACGCCATTTTACGAACTTATCAATTACTTATTAGTCCATCTGTAGTTAGTTATAAAATCAGAGAGCAGTTTTATACGTTCACACCTTATCAGAAAACTATCGAGCGTTTTTTTCCAGTCAAGTGGCAGTATGCAATGTATATTCTATGTCTCAAAGAATGGAATTTAGATACTATACTTTATCATTATTGGTGGCAACCAATTAAATGGATTGGGAAGAAATTGAGTTTTTTATCATGGAAAAATTCAAAGTATATTCTTCCTTTTTTAGCTATTATCATTGTCATAGCTCATTGGTTAGATTTGCATTACCATTTTCATTTCACACCAGAATTGTTTGGATTGATAGCTTTATTATTTTCATTCAAAGCATTTTCAGAAAAGAAAACTGCCTTTAATACGTTATTACTAATATTCTCCAATCATATTTTGATAGCATTAGCTGTTTTTTTTAACGAGCATTTAGAATGGAATGAAATCATTATTTATATCAGCGGAGTTATTGCTGCCTCTACCGTGGGTGGACTTTGCCTCATGTTCTTATCAAAAAAAGGAGAGAACATTACCTTAGATCGATTTCATGGTCATGCCTACGAACACGCTATACTTTCAATTGTTTTTTTGCTGGCTTGTCTTGGTCTGACCGGATTCCCGATATCTCCAACTTTTTTAGGAGAAGATTTGATGTTTTCTCATATTCATGAAAATCAAATAATTTTAGCCGTATTGGTTGCAAGTTCTTTTGTGATAGATGGATTAGCCGTAATTCGAATGTATTCTATGTTATTTCTTGGTCCTCATAGTAAGACTTATCATGAAATTGCTTATCGAAATTCATAATAAAATTATAATATGAAATTAGAACATAATCGCGAGAAAATTGCTCCTTGGTCATTGTTTTTAGTCCGAGTCGTACGCTATGCCTTATTCGCCTTTGCATTGGTTTTTATTTCTGTATGGATTGGCACCTTAGGATATCATTATTTTGCAAACATATCTTGGTTAGATAGTTTTCATATGGCGTGTATGATATTGACGGGTATGGGGCCAGTAGTTGAAATGAAATCATATAATGCTAAATTGTTTTCATCATTTTATGCACTTTACAGTGGTGTTGCATTTCTTAGTATAACAGCAGTCTTCTTCGCACCTCTTATTCACAGGCTGCTGCATATCCTGAATGTAGAAGATTGAGGTATGGGTGGATTTACTATGATATGAAATCTATTTTATTCTAATAGTCTGAAATATTTTAAATTTGTTGCATACAATAACGAAGGAAGTGTATTTAGATATTTTAGCTTTTGGTATTCATCCTGATGATGTTGAGATTAGTGCAGGTGGCACTATTCTTAAGCATAAAGCATTAGGTTACAAAGTTGGAATTTGTGATTTGACTCATGGAGAAATGGGTTCTCGCGGGAGCGGCGAATTGCGTCTAAAAGAGGCTGAGAAAGCTTCTAGCATACTCGGTATCGATGTACGTGAAAATCTAGGACTTCCTGATGTATGGATGCTCGACAATCAAGAAAATTGCTTGAAAATCATTCAGATCATTCGAAAGTATCGTCCGCGCATCATTATATGTAATGCAAAACAAGATCGACATCCTGACCACGCGAAAGGTGCAGATATTGTGCAAAAAGCAGCTTTTTTATCCGGTCTAATAAAAATAGAGACTGAGTTTGAAGGAAAGTTGCAAGAACATTTCAGGCCTTCTGTGGTCTATAATTATATTCAATTTCAGTTTCAAAAACCTGACTTTGTTTTAGATACTTCAGATTTCGAAGATAAAAAGTTTGAAGCTATACGTGCCTACAGCTCTCAATTTTATGATCCGAAAAGTAAAGAGGTAGAAACATTTATCTCTGATAAATCATTTTTAGATATCATACGATACCATGATGCGATTTTAGGTAAAAGTATTGGAGTACAGTATGCAGAAGGATTTCATGTACAAAGAAATTTGGGGGTCAGCGATTTGACACAATTGCTTTGAGGTTATTGTTTAATATAATATACAACCTTTAAGTTTCGTTTACAATCTAAATATGGAATGATTAATCAGTGTCTAATTTTGTACATTATATATTAGTTTATGGAAGGTAAATTTTATTACACGATAGGCGAGGTTGCTGAAATTATGCAAACTTCCACCTCTCAGCTTCGATATTGGAGTGGAGAGTTTCACTTAAATGTAAGAAAAAATAGAAAAGGAGACCGTCTATTCCAAAAAGATGATTTAGAAAAATTGCAACTAATTCAGCGAATGCTAAAAGATGAAGGATATACTATTGAAGGTGCTAAAAAACGATTAAAGCAGGGAATAAATAAAGTAGACTTGAATCAAGATACATTAAACTCCAGCGATTTAGTTGAAGAAAATAGCATCGAAAACCAAACAATGGTAAATATTAATAATAACTATGACTTAGTCAAGCGATTAAGGCTGATTCGAGATGGATTAGAGTCCTTAAAGGTTAAAGTTCATGTCAAGTTTTAATTTTATAGGTTATGCTTAATATTGCTATTCTAGCTGGCGGTTTCGAATCAGAGCGTATTATTTCTCTCAAAAGTGCTCAGGTAGTAAAGCAAAACCTTGATCCAGAAAAGTATAATGCATTTATTATCGATATCGATAAATCCATCTGGCATAGTGAAGATGGTGAAGTGGTCGATAGGAATGATTTTTCGATTACCATTCCGGAAGTAAAAGTGAATTTCGACGCTTGTTTTATGGCTATACATGGTTCCCCAGTAGAAGATGGCAAAATTCAAGGTTATTTGGAAATGTTAGGCATACCTTATACAGGCTGCGATGGAAGGACTATGGCTATCACTATGGATAAAATTCTGACAAAGCAAATTCTAAAGAATACCCATGGGATTCGTACGGCATCCTTTGAAATATATACCAAAGGTGAAACTATAGATGAGTCGAAATATGAACATCTTGGTTTTCCTATGTTTATCAAGCCGAATAGCGTTGGATCTAGTTTTGGTGTGACAAAAGTTAAAGAACGTTCACAAATAAAGAAAGCCATTCAGGATGCACTAGAACACGATGACTTGGTTTTAATCGAAGAGTTTATAGAAGGTAGAGAATTTTCGCATGGCATATTGCAGGAAGGTGAGAAACTCCACATCATGCCAATTACTGAAATTATTCCAGAGACGGAGTTTTTTGACTATGCTGCGAAATATGAAGGCAAATCCAAGGAGGTGACCCCAGCAGAAAATCTCAGTCCCAAGGTTGAAAATGAAATGAGAACTTTGACTGAAAAAATTTTCCGAGTAATGAACTGTAGAGGCTTAGCGCGTGTCGATTATTTACTAAAAGGAGAGGAAGTCTATTTTATGGAAATCAACACGATACCAGGCTTATCCGAAGCTAGTATTTTCCCTCAACAGTTAAATCATTATGGCTTTAGTTTGAAAGAAGCTTTTGATATTATGATTCAGAATAGTTTTAAGGGTTGAATTATTCGTGATAAATTTTAAATTACTTTTATGGTAAAAGAGAGTATGGTATTAAATAAGAGTTTTGATTTTCGCTTACTATTGAAATATATAATGATATTGACTAGAATTTAGTTTGTTGGTGGTCCCAGAACTTCCTGACACCAACAAAAAGGTGAACTTAACACTTAAAACTCAAAATTAATAACTCACATAGTTGAAACTATTCATTTTATTTCAAATTCTATTTAACTTCGAAGAAGGCGATTTACTTTTTCAAGACTGCGACTGTGGGGCTATTTGTGAGGCTATTGAAGACGTGACACAGTTGAATGACAAGAAGCGTTTTTCTCATATAGCTATGGTAGTATCAGATTCTGGCCAACTCAAAGTGATAGAGGCGAATACTGAAGGTGTAAAAATTGTCGCATTAGATAGTTTTATATATCGGTATAAAACAAAACAAGGTAAACCTAAAATAGTTGTAGGGAAATGGAAAGAAGACTACCTACATTGGATACCACGTGCTGTAGAGTACGCGAAATTAAAACTGGGTCTGCCTTATGATTTCGCCTTTGTCGCCAATAATGATGCTTACTACTGCTCTGAGCTCTTTTATGAAGCCTTCAAATTTGCTAATATGGAAGAGGAGGTCTTCAAAGAAATCCCTATGACCTTTAAGAAATATAAATCTAAAGAGTTTCACCCAGAGTTTATCAAATATTATAAAAAACAGAAGAAAAAAATTCCAGAAGGAAAGAAAGGGACTAATCCAGCTCAAATCAGTAGATATAATTATTTGACACTTCATAAGTTGTACTAGAATGAAAGTCAAATTGGCTGATATCAATCGCGATAATTTTGAAGAAAGAGCTTTAGCCATATTCGAATATCAGCGTGAAAATAATCCTATCTATGCAGAATATTGCCAAGCAATTTTAAAAAAAGAAGTGACTCATATCAAGGATATTCCTTTTCTGCCTATTAGTTTCTTTAAATCTCACAAAGTATCTTGTTTACCGAACGAAGATTTAAACTTTTTCGAAAGCAGCGGAACCACTGGCCAGTTAAACTCAAAACATTATTATAAAAACTTAGATAACTATCACCAAAGTATTGAACTATGCTTCAAACATTTCTTTGGTGGTAAAAAATATACTATTGTAGGTTTATTGCCGCATTATCTCGAAAGGCAGCATTCATCATTAGTAGCAATGGTTAGGCATTGGATGACCATGAATACACAAGAAGAATACTTCTACCTGCATAACTTGTCAAAACTTAATGAGAAATTAGTCGAACTTCTAACAAAAGGGCATGAAGTATTGCTTATCGGAATTTCTTTTGCTTTATTAGACTTTGCCGACTTATTCAAAATTAGTAATTCAAAATTAAGCATTATCGAAACTGGCGGTATGAAAGGCTCTCGTCCTGAGCTACCCAAACAGGACTTAGTAAAACAACTAAAATCTAGCTTTCCAGATTCAAAAATTATATCAGAGTATGGTATGTGTGAATTGTTTTCTCAAGCATTTTCAGATGAAAACTTATGGTTTAGCTGTCCACCATGGATGAGGGTATTGATAGGTGATATCAATGACCCACTTAGTTGTATGGAGCAGGGAAGAGGTTCAGCCAAAATTTTAGATCTAGCTAATATAGATTCTTGTTCCTTTATCGAAACCCAAGACCTCATTGAACTTAGAGCGGATGGTCGTTTTCAAATTATTGGTCGAATACATCAAGCAGATTTGAGGGGTTGTAGTTTGATGTATCACTAAGAGTTTTAAAATTAAAATTTTTTTAAATTGATTTATTCAATCCTTGCAAAATTTTTCATTGTTATGTAATATTTGTATTGCAATAACAAAAAATATAATTAATGAGCACTAAATAGACAATTCCTAGTTTATTTCACCAATATTGCTGTTAACAAAGTAATTTTTTTGATAATTTTTTTTGATAAAATCTTATATAATTTTGTAATAACAATTTTGAATAACCTATAAAATTATCCTATATGAAGGCTTTAGTACAATCTAGAAAATTTCTTTTTATACTATCGATGTATATTTTTACTCAGCAGGCACAGGCTACGCATTCTGCTGGAGGCTATATAACCTATCGTTGTATCGATACGGCTATTGGCAGATATGAGATTCTAGCGCATTTATTTCGAGACTGTAGTGGAGTGGATTTTGGTATAGATAATCTTACTGTAATTTCTAGCACATTAAATACCACTATCCCTGTAACTAGAATTTCAGCGAAAGAAGTGACTCCATTTTGTCAAGTACCAGATGTGCCTACTAGATCAGTCTCCAACTGTCCTAATGGACCTATTACTGGTATTAGAGGTATTGAAAAAGCTATATTTAGAGGTTTTGTGACCCTTGGCAAGAATAAAGGTTGGGCTATTATTGGATGGTATATTTGTTGTAGACAAACTGTAATAAGTAATATTCAAGCTCCGAGCGCTCAAACATTTTGGGTTCAAGCTGCTATCAATACGAATGTAGCCAACTCTTCCCCCATTTTCAACTCAGAAGCTACCAATTATTTATGGAAAGGTAAAGAGAATTGGTTAGACCTATCTGTCAGAGATAGTTTTGATCCAAAGTATATCCTTATTAACGGAAATTATGTCGTTTTAGATTCTTTTGCATATGAATTCTATAATCCAAATACTTCTATAGCAACGAATGTAAATCAAGCGGCAAATCTACAAAATCCTGCAGTTACCTTTAACTCAGGATTGTCTGCTAGTCAATTTATGCCTTCAAATCCAGCTATTCTTTTGAATAAGACCGCTGGAATTGCCAAAATTAATCCTACTATTGAGGGAGAATATGCAGCGGCCATGGTCATAAAAGAGTATAGAGCGATTCCTACTGCAAATGGTAAGTCCTATACAAGAATGCTTGTAGGGCATATTTGCAGAGATCAGGTTTTTAGCACCATGTTAAATGGCACTAGTTTGACAAGTCATGGAGTTATTTCTGATTCTTCAAATGTAGAATATGTCGTGAATCCTAACCTAGTCAGAACCTGCAGAGCAAAAGGAAATAAAATTATGATGCGCTTTTCAACTAGCAATACAACCGGCTTAAAATTGAAAGATGTATCCGTTATCAATCAAGCAGAGATAGAAAATTATAAATTCCGATCATATGTAAATACAGTGAATGGAGTTACTACAGGTTTTGTAGAATTTAAATTCGATAGAAATTTCGCCACCTTGGGATATGAGTTTAAGGTCAAGGTTTATTACTGCAATTCACTAGGCATTAGTGTAGAAAATTATGTTCCACTCAGTGTGCAATTTAGCAATGCAACCATTGGATTTGAGCAAGATACCCTTCTTTATTGCAATAATTCTGGAACTACATCACTTTCATTGCCTTTGGCAAAAAAAGTGAGTTGGAAATCAAATAATGCCATAGTCAGCTCTAACAGTTCAGATAGTAATTTGGTGCATATTATGCCATTGAATAGTCATTGGATATATGCTACGAATTTAAAACATGATGAGTTATGCAGAGTGAATGATAGTATTTATGTAAAACTAGAAACCTGCAATCAGGTGAAAGGTAATATCTATCACGACGTAAATAATAACTGTGCGAATGAAGCCAATATAGATGTCCCTGCTAAACTACCACTAAATTTAAAGGGCAAAACGAATGGTTATAATCAAACCATCTATCCAGACAATAATGGTAATTACAGCTTTTCGCCTCCTGCTTTCAATAACTATACCTTAACTGTAAATAATGTAGTGGTTAATTGCAATCCTAAAGTCAATGTATTCGATGTGAGTTTGGCAGATAGCCCTGTTATAGTAAGTATAGCTGTCAAGGATTCACCGAGTTTTGTAGGATATCCTTCTACACCGCAGACCTTAAATTACTGTGTAGGTGAAGCTGCTAATGTAGAATTTGTTCTACCATTTGTGAAATCCATGGGTTATGTCAAAGCTAAAATGGACTATGGAAATGGACAATTTGAAGAGCGAATTTTAGGGATAGAGCCCATGCAAACCCACCTCGTTTTTAATAAAACATATAATACGAATGGTGTTTTTCCTGCATCAATAAAAATTTTAAGCTATGATGATAAAATTCTGTATCAGACTCCAATGAATACGATTTCTATTGGCTCATGTCTTCATGCGAAGTTTTACATAGACATGAATGACAACTGCAATTTAGATACTGGGGACATGGCGATGAGTGGGTCTAGTATAGTTCTTACAGATATTTCCACCAATCAAAAGCAAAATAGCTCTACCAATACTGATGGAATTGTCTCCTATTATGTAAAAAATGGGGCTCAGTATAATTTATCCAATGCGAATGTTATAGGTTGCAATCAAGATAAACAAGATATCACCTTCAATTTACCAAATATAGATACTAACTATCATTTAAATGTGCCTTTAGATAGAAAAAAAATTATTCCGACTATAGAATCAAGTATTCAAATTTTAAATAATAAAATTGAACATTGTATTAATTCGCCGAGAAGTTTCGCGATAACTGTTACAAAATCATTAGGCTATTTATCAATGAAACTAATTTGTAACGATGGGAAAGAATTTTTGCAAGCTTTGCCTTTTGGAGAGGGGGTATATACCTATAATTATTCACATACTTTTCTAAATAAAACAATCGGAAATGTGAATGCACAATTTTTTAATTTTTCAAATAAAATTTATGAATTTTCGAGTAATGATTTTATTCAAATTTATTGTTTAGATCAAGCCGCATTTAATGATATAAGTAAAAACTGTAGTGATGAAATCGAACCGAGAATGAAATATACTAGATTTAAATTAACAAATCTTGTTACGAATAAGTTTTCCTATCTGACCACCAATCACCAAGGAAAACTTAGGTTTTATTTAACATATGGTGATAACTATCGAATTGAAAGTTTGAAATTTCCTATCTGCAATTCGTTATATTCAATAGATTTCCTGGCTGATAGTAATATGATAAATAACTTTATAATCCCTGTTCAGTTTATAAATAATTATGCAGCTATACTTTCTACAGAGGGCCGCGCAGTTGTAAATAATACTTCTGACTATTTACTTAATCTCGATGCTATTCCAGATATAAATAATGTTCAAAATGATTTTGAAAGTAATACATTTATTTATGAATTGACCTTGCCTGATAAATGTTTATATAAGTCTGTGAATTCTGGTATTACTATGACAGCGCTTGGGGGAAACAAATATTTGTTTGAAGGTTCAAGAAAAATAAAACTAAAGGTCACTGTTGAATTTAGAAATTTAGTCGCGACGGATGATCTTTGTTTTTCGCTTAGATTACGAGGTATCCCTGGAGAAAGAGATACTATCGACAACCATTATCGTGTTTGTAGAAGAGCTTTCGTTGCCTATGACCCCAATAATAAAATCCCTGCTATCCGCAGTAGTATTAACACGGAGGATTTCATCGATAAGACAAATCCTATAACTTATACCATCAATTTCCAAAATGAAGGGAAAGCTCCAGCGAGAGATGTTTATATTCTGGATCAGCTATCGAAGCGATTAAATATTGAATCGATAGAAGTCAAAGCTGCCAGCCATCCTATGTCTGTTAGTCTTACGAATGATGGATTACTTCGCTTTGATTTTAAAGATATTATTTTGCCTGAAAAAGCAGTGGATGAAGAGGGCAGCAAAGGCTATGTCATATTCACCATCAAGCCAAAGGATGACTTACAAATTGGGGAGGAAATAAGAAATACAGCAGAAATTTATTTCGACGCGAATGAAGCTGTGATAACAAATACCGCTATCAGTCGCCTTGTCAAACCTACTGGCTCCTATGACTTTTTTAATGTCAATATTACCACACATCCTGAAAATGCGGGTATTACTCGTGGTCAAGGACGATATCTCTTTGATGATCCTGTAAAAGTAGATGCCATACCTAGAGAGGGCTATCAGTTCAAGTACTGGACAGATAATGGAGTAATCGTTGGTCCTAATTCTAACTACTACTTCACATCCAATAAAAATAGAAACCTAACGGCCTATTTTACAAAATCTACTTCTCAGGTCTTAGATGTGAATTCTAAGATGAGCATAACTCCAAACCCAGCCACTGATTTTGTAAATATCGAGACCAATCAGCCCCTTTCTAAATTTTCAGTTTCTATAACGAGTATCGATGGCAGAAAACTAGCACAGTTTTTTGATCAAACGAAAATATCGGTCGAGAGCCTTCCTCGTGGCACTTATTTCTTAGAGTTAAGAGCAGGAGACATAGTTAAAGTAGAGAAATTGATTCTGAGGTAAGATTTTCGATTTTTATGTGACTAAGTTGGAATAATTATTTATTGAATCGTAATAGATTATTGGAATGAAGAATGAGTACATTTCACAATTGTACCGTATATAAATAGCGCAGCTATTTGATATAGGTTGTCAGAAATAGCTTAATTTTGTATAAATAACTATATTAAACTAAATGTCTAAAATATGAAAAACACAAATTTAAAATACATAATAAACCTTTTTCTTATTGGTTTTACTCATTTCACAATGAATGCTACTGGTCTTTCAGGAGCAGCTATTACCTACCAGCTTATAGATACAAACCAAGGTAGATACAAGATAACCCTAGAGTATTATATGATTTGTGCTCATGGTATTATAGAAAGTACCCAAGAAATAAATATTGTAGGATCTCCTTCTGTTTCTAAGATGACTGTTTTTTATATCAAAAAAGAAGAAATATCGCCTATTGGTTTGCCTCCTGATGTTATATCATCAAAAAAAACTTATTGCAATTCTAATGGACCTGAAGAAGTCAAAGGTTATTATAAAGCCACCTATGAGGGCACTGTCGTTATAGGTAAAAATATTGGATTGGTTATTTTTGGCTGGGTAGATTGCTGTAGAGATATAGCTATTACAAATCATTCTGAACCTAGCAGTTCATTGTTTGTGCAGGCAGCAGTCAATACCAACCATCTCAATAGCTCACCTATTCATTCTAGACCAGAAATGATACAGCTATATAAAAATAAGCAGAATCGATATAATATGCGGGCTACAGATATCTATGATCCTAAGCATATCCTCATAGGTGGGAAAATGGTTATTAGAGATTCATTAGCTTATGAGCTCATTCCAAGTTTTACTTCGATGGCTGCTAATGCTACATCTGTCGCTAATTTGCAAAACCCTTTCATAAGTTATAAATCAGGACTGAGTGCTACACAATGTTTTTACACTTCCCCACCCATGACCATCAATCATGCCTTAGCTCAGGTAAATATTAATCCAGATAGGGATCAATTAGGCCATATGGTTTATGTGGTGAGAGAGTATAGAGCGATACCTAATTCAGCAGGTACCTCTTATACAAGGGTATTGGTCGGTTATACTATGCGAGATGTCGTATTAGGAGCTTATGGTACAGCAGATCCAGTAGTTTATGATGGAATTATTAAAAACTTATCTTTGATAGATACTTTATTTAATAATTATACAGCTGGGACCTGTGCACAAGAAAATAAGATAGTCTTTAAAGCAATTGGTGCGCCGTATCGTGCATTAAAAATCAAGGACTTGTCTGTCATAGAAGCAAGTATAGTATCTAACTATAAGATGAGTTATACTATTAAATCTGGAAATAACGTCGATACAGCCTATGTGACTCTTAGCTATCGAAAGAAAAAAGAAGTCCCCAGTTTGAATTTCTTGTTTGATGCCTATTATGTGAATACCAATGGCATTCAAGTGAGTCATATTATGCCGATCGTTGTCTTACCTGGCAATGGTTTTGTGCAGTTAGCCGAAGATACCGTTTATTATTGTTCTAGTGGAAGTATTCGACTAGATGCAACTATAGGTGTAGGTGCAAAATGGAGTCCATTGATATCTGCAGTAGCTATAAATTCAGATACGTCTATTATTGATGTAGCCCCTACAGTAGGCCGCTGGTATAAAGCTTCAAATCTAGCTACGCCAGCAAGCTGCAAGTTAAATGATAGTGTCTATATCAAAGTACAAACCTGTGATACCGTTTATGGTGTCATGTGTATTGACAGAAATAAAAATTGTATATGCGATCCATGGGAATTTAGAGTTCCAAACACCAGTTTCGAGGTAAAAGGCGTATCCAATGTATATAATGCAATAGTCACCACAGATTCCTCTGGCGCTTATAGTTTTATCCCACCATCCCTCAATAGTTATCACATAGAAAATGATGGAATGCTGTTTAACTGTGGTGTTAATAATAAAAAATCCCGAGCCTTTACAATGACTCTCTTTGGGAATATGAAAGTTGATATACCTGTGCTGGATAGTGTCGTGATTTCAAAATTCACTACAGCCATGATTGACACAAATTATTGCTTTGGCGAATCTGTTCCCTATGAAATGTATTTTTTCAAAAACTATGGGCTTATGCGAGCTATCATGCATTATGGCGATGGACAAGTAGACACCATAAAAAATTATGGGATTGATGCAGGATTCATATATCATTCATTTTTACATAAATATGTGAGTGGTGGTCAGCATACTGCTAAGATTGTATTTCTTGATTTTTTCTATACTCCAAAGGATAGCTTTATATTCAGACCTATTCTGTTTTCGAATTGTGTTTACGGGAAATTATTTATCGATGGAAATAAAGACTGTAGCTATCAATCAAACGATAAACTATTAGCCGATCATCGATTAGATTTTAAAAATAATGTAACAGGTGATTATGATTTCTTATTTACCCTTTCGGATGGTAGTTATAAAAGTTTTATCAAAAAAAATCAAGCCTATACGTTGAGTAATGCCATACCTATTATGTGTAATTCGAATAGTACCTCAAAGACAATCCCTGCATTTTCAGTAGATACTACACTCAAAATGGATTTACCCTTAGATCCTGTGCCCGTTAATTATATTCTGGTAGTTCAGAAATCTGGAAGTATAGCCAATAACAAAAAACTAAGCTTAAATCTAAGTTATGCAGGATATTACTTTACAGATACAGCTATTAAAAAGTATGAAGTACGCCTGCCTGCTATGACCAAAGTAGACGCTATTTCCTCCAATGCTACTTATACTCAATCAGGGACAATTCTTCAAATAATCCAAAATACAGGAACTAAAACAAGTTTAACTTTAAAATTTGATTCTTTAGCAGGCAATGATACCCTATGTTTCTTTGTGAGACTGCATAAAGTCATTACAGAAACTGATACGACCGATAATAGTCAATATTTCTGCCTTAAAGAAGGGGAGAAGGATTTAGCACTAAACCAAAAGCAAGTCAGTATTAAATCTCAGATAAACCATGAAGATTTTTTAAATAAAACGGATGAGCTAATCTATCAGATTAATTTTATCAACAATAGAACTAGCCTAGCCAATCATGTCTACATTTCAGATATTATTGATAATAAGCTTGATATGAATTCTTTTAAACTAATCAAACAAAGCCATGCAGGACAAATTTTATTTAGAGCAGGAAATGAATTGGTCTTTACATTTAAAGATATCAATCTGCCAGATAGCGTGTCTAATGATAGTGCTAGCAGAGGTTATGTGATTTTTAGTTTAAAACCAAAATCAAGTCTTGCTGTCAATGATATTATAACGAATCAGGCTGTCATAGTATTAGATTTTACACAAAATATCCGGACAAATACTACACTGAGCAGGTACATTACCAAACCTACCGTATCTATTTATGATTTCCATAAAAATGAGCATTATTTTTACCCTAATCCAGCTTCCAATTATATAAATATTGATATTGATAACTCCCTTTCTAAATTTTCAGTTTCTATAACGAGTATCGATGGCAGAAAAATAGCACAGTTTTTCGATCAAACGAAAATACCAGTCGAGAGCCTTCCTCGAGGTACCTATTTCCTTGAGTTAAGAGTAGGGGACATAGTTAAAGTAGAGAAATTGATTCTGAGGTAAAATAAGTAAGATTATTGTGTTTTTTGTGACCAAGGTCACGCGTTGCTTGTATAGAATCAACTAGATTTGTGCTCATATTCTTAACCCAATTTAAAAATTAGAAGAACATGGATAAGCACGATTTGCATCACGAGTTCCCAGAATTTGACAAACAAATTCATGATTTAAAAGTTAGCGATAATCATTTTCGTCGCCTCTTTGATGAATATCATGAGATCAACAATGAGATACACCGTATAGAAACGGGAGCAGAAGCCACTGCAGATGAAACATTAAATCAGTTAAGACTTAAGAGAGTTCATTTGAAAGATGAACTTTATACCATGCTGAAGCAAGCTTAAAATTTATACTTCTCGATTAAATAGGGGAGATACTTAGGGGGATTTCTCCTATTTAATCTGTAGCATATCATCCATGGTAAAAAAACCTTTCTTACCATAGATAAATTCTGCAGCTCTTACCGCACCTACAGCAAATCCTTTTCTTCCTTTAGCCTCGTGAGTTATCTGTAAAAAGTCTATTTCAGATTCAAATCTGACATGATGTGTGCCTGGAACATGCTCTTCGCGAATAGCCTCGATAGGTATGACTCCAGAATTGGAAGCTTTGTCTAATTCCCAAGAATTATAACAATTGTTGCTAACTGCAATCATATCATTTGCCAGCTTCACAGCAGTACCACTTGGTGCATCTTTCTTTTCCGTATGGTGAATTTCAGACATTTTGACACTGTAGTCCTGAAAAGGAAGCATTAGTTTGGTAAAATATTTATTTAGCTGGAAAAACAAATTGACACCGATACTAAAATTCGGTGAGGCGAATAAGGTTTGATTTTTTTCATGGCAGATTTGTTTTGCCTTTTCCAATCCTTCTGCCCATGCCGTAGTCCCTACTACGATAGGAATATTGGCTTCGAAACACAGCATGACATTGTCAAAGGCAGCGTCAGGCTGGGTAAAATCTATAGCTACATCCACTTGCTTTAGTTGATCGATAGTTAGCTCCTTTTTATTGCTATCATCTATCTTAAGACAAATCTCATGACGACCTTCTTCGATTACCACACCTTCTATGGCTTTTCCCATTTTCCCATATCCTATGAGGGCTATTTTCATTCTATATTATCTTTTAAAATTCAAAGTACAAGTCAGAGAAGGAACACCTTGCGGTGCCGATGCATAGTTTTTCATATCTAGGTTAAATCTCATAGAAAGATCATCGCTGACGTCAAAATTCATAAAATGAGCATCTACGGTAGCATCGATAATATTGAGTCCATAAAACAAGATTCCAAACAATAAATACATATCCCTTTGATTCCTGTATACATTCTTTGTATTTTGAACGACTGTTAAGTTGGTTGTTCCATTAAGCGGAATATCATTACTAACATCGGTATCTATTAGCGAGAGAAAAGAAGTTTTGGCATCTTGATAGCGGTTATTCTCATTAATCCATAAATATCCAAACCCTGCAAGACCACCCCATACGATAGGCAGCTTCCAATATCTTCTATTGTATATCTGACCTGCGCCTGGAGCTACAGCAGATAAAAGAGCAGCAACCTTGGGGCTATGTTTTTTATATTTAAACCTCTTGGTAGAATTGGTCAAAAAGCTATCATTTGGCACTACTTTCAGACTATCTACTTGTGCAGAAAAAGAGAGATAGGTAAATAAAAAGACTATTAAAATAGAGTAAAAGCGCACGTCTAGCTTATTAACTCAATGATTCTTTCTAAATCTTTTTCATCAGCATAGGAAAGAACCAACTGACCTCCGCCTTTTTCATTATGTTGAATGGATACTTTTGTACTCAAATGACTAGATAAATCATCCTGCCATCTTTTGACGAAGGCAGGCTGACCTTTCTTTTCTTTAGAAGGTCTCGGTGTGCGCTGACTACTTCGCTGTGCTACTAAGCTTTCGGTTTGTCTTACAGTAAGATTTTTACCGATTACCTCTTTAAATATGGCGAGTTGTAAATCTATTTCTTCTACACCAGCGAGTGCTCTCGCATGCCCCATTGATATCTTATCCTCTCTCACTGCTACTTGGATATCTGGTGGTAACTTCAGCAAGCGAATATAGTTCGAAATAGTGGCGCGTTTTTTTCCTACACGATCAGCTAATTCCTCATGGTTGAGTTTACATTCATCTATGAGGCGTTGATAATTGACTCCTATTTCTATGGCATTGAGTTCTTCACGCTGTATATTCTCAATGAGAGCCATTTCCAGAGCCTCTTGGTCATTGGCTGTGCGGATATAAACGGGAACCTCCGTCAAACCAGCTATGTGAGATGCTCTCCACCTGCGTTCACCTGAGATTAATTGATACTTTGTAGTTCCTGTTAATTCTCTGACAGTTAATGGCTGAATAATGCCATGCACACGTATAGAATTAGCCAAATCTTCTAAAGCTTCTTCGTCGAAATTGACCCGAGGTTGAAAAGGATTGACTTCTATTCTATCTAGGCTAATTAATTGAATATTGGTGTTTTTTGGTTTATCTAAAACCAATTCTTCATCTTCATTTATTTGCTGATTGATGTCTCCTAATAAAGCTCGTATACCTTTACCTAGTTCTTTTTTTTGATTGAGTTTCGCCATTATTATGAATTATTTTCTACTGTTTTCTTTTCATTATTTTCTACCAATTCTTTAGCCAAATGCAGGTAATTAACTGATCCTTTACTTTCTATATCAAATGCTATGACAGGCTTGCCAAAACTTGGAGCTTCGCTAATTTTTGAATTTCTATGTATAATGGTATTGAAAACCAAGGATTCAAAGTGTTGTTTGACCTCTTCCACTACCTGATTGCTCAGTCTCAATCTGGAATCATACATAGTGAGTAATAAGCCTTCAATACCTAACTCGGGATTTAAACGCTTTTGAACGATTTTTATCGTGTTTAATAGCTTACCTAGACCTTCTAAGGCGAAATACTCACACTGCACGGGTATAATCACGCTATCAGAGGCTGTCAAGGCATTGACCGTTATCAATCCAAGAGATGGCGAACAGTCAATAATAATATAATCATAATCTCCCTTTATTTTCGCTAGGGTATCTTTCATAATAGTCTCACGATGCTCATGCTGAATAAGTTCAATTTCTGCACCCACCAAGTCTAGGTGAGATGGCAGAATGAAAAGGTTGGGAGTCTCTGTATTTAAAATAGCTTCTTTGGGATCTACAGTATCTATCATGCATTCATAAAGACTCTTAGTGATAGATTTCGGGTCTAATCCACACCCAGAGGTCGAATTGGCCTGTGGATCGGCATCGATCAAAAGGGTTTTCTTATCCATAGCAGCCAAACTAGCTGCTAAATTGATAGAAGTTGTCGTCTTACCTACGCCACCTTTTTGGTTGGCTATTGCTATTATCTTTCCCACGCGTTTTACCTAATTTGAATTTTAATTTATTCTAGGCAAAACTATTTCAATCTAGTTAAAAACATGCTTAGAATTATAAACAAATAAAAAGAGAAATCTAGTGATTCAAATAATTGATTACTAGATTTCTCTATAATTTAATGACCTGTAAAAAGTCTATTTATTCGATATTTATTCACATAGTAAAAGTCTATGTTTAAAACCTGTGAATATCTACTATCGCACTATTGAAAACTGTTTTGAAATCTGTGTATTATTTATCTGTAAACTTAGAAAATAATTTCCTACAGGCAGATTTTCAAGACCGTTCATTGTTATGAGGTTTTCCCCAGAATTTAATTGTATCGTTTGCTCTTTAGCTATTTTACCTAATACATCAATAATTTTAATACTAGCCGTTTCATTTTTATGTGCTTGAAAATAAGCATGTATAGTATTATTCGCTATAGTGGGGAAGATGCTCAGTTCATTAGAATGCAAGTTCTCAATAGATCCTGTACCCGTTTTTACAATATCGGACAATTTTCTTGGAAGCAACTGATAGCCAACATTATACGGAGCGCTTGAGGCTTGATCAAACTGGGACCCCATACCTGTGATAGTGTAAACTTCGCCTGTTTTTATGGAAGCTACTGCACTGAAATTAGTTGATGGTTTGTTCTCTATTCTTACAGAAAAGGTACCACCGCTATTATTCTTCATCGTGAGGTCAAAAGCAGAATCGGCTAACCAAGTTCCGCTTGTCAATGATAAACCTTCAATTTTAACTAGTTTAGACTCGGTACTTTCATTAAGAGAGGTAACCGTCATAGGCGCATTTATCGTTTTAAATCCTAACTTTCTGATGGTATCTCCAGTAGCGCTAAATCTTATCTGACCTAATCCTCTGAAATGGTCGATAATCCCAGAAATTTCAAAAGAGTCTCCTTCTTGTATTGTAGGAAGGTTAGCGTATGTTTTATTAGAAAAAATCCCTAGGCAGCCTGTACCATCACAAATAAACATTTGATAACCAGTAGTTCTTCTATTGATACCATAAACCGTACCCCTAATAGTGCAGCTCTTATTGATAGAATCTGGAATCCCATCTTTATTCGCTCCTCTAATAGCTCCAATAGTGTATAAAGGACGACCAGTAATAGGAGCCGCTGTGCTATCAGTTATAATAACTGTCGTAGAGTCAGGAGATACAATGGTTCCCATGGACGCTTGCACTAGCTTCAATATAAAAGTATCATTCCCTTCTGTGACACCATCTAATACAGGTCTGAATCTTAAAGTAACTACAGTATCGTTATTGCCAAATATGATAGTATCTACAAAATTAAATGTATTCAAGTCAACATTCTTATCAGCTCCACTATTTTTTCCAGTTAACGTGTATCGTACCCACATAGTATGACTCATAGGCATGGAATTTCTCACTTGGAAAAATAATTCAGAGCCACCTTCTTTTCGAGTAACAGTAGCTGGTACATTTTTAAAATTCCAGTTTTGAGCCACCATTTCACCTAAAGAAATTATAAAACTCAGTATAATGACTAATTTTTTCATAAAATAATTGTGTTTATTGATTTTTAATAAGTTGCAAAATTAATTAATCTTTAGAATTTCTAGGTTAAATAATTGTTTAATCTAACAACAATCTAAACGATTTGTTTCGTTCTGTGGATTTTATGTTTAAAATATATTGTCCTTTTGAAATTCCATGTAATTCTAATGGAAGGGCATTTTCACCTTCATTAATTAAGGTATTTTCTTGTTTAACGAGTTTACCGTTCAAATCATAAATATAAATATTCAAAGTAGAAATCTTATCGTGATATAGTTTTATGGCATATTTTCCTTCAACAATCTTATAATACCATACATCCCATGAAGAATTGGATGGTGAGTTAATCGAATTCTTAAATTCTAGACCTTGACAGGTTTTTAAGATAGATAAATCTTTGAAATTGATACATTCTATCCAATCTGGGAAATCAATAAATGGGTTACGAGAGCCCTGAACCGAAGCTATGTATTCATGTCGAGCTATTTCCTGATTATCAGGTGGGTCATTTTTTGCCCATTGTACTAGCAAGGCATCACTTTGATTCTTAGCAAAAGAGCGTAAACCATTTTTGAGACTCCAGCTACTATCCAATAATTTGTGATAACAGGTTTGCATATAAAAAATACAGCGCGCAGCGTCTCCTTTGTAGCTATTCTGTGGCTCGAAACAGTTATTGGTATCGCTATACTTCGATTTATTTTCAAAAAAACGAGCATTACCCATGCTAGAAGGCGATAATGGAATTTTAAAAACGAAGTCACTTCGTTGTTCGTTGACTTTGCCGTCCGTAAGCGTTAGATTATGCCAATCAGCTCCTTCTGCGTAGTCTACTAAATCATTATTCGGTATTCCTCTGAAATTCATCCAATTTTTAGGCAAGGTATGCTCTCTATTGAAGCCTGTCACCGGAAAAACAGCCGATGGGGCCGTATTAGGATTATAAATTGCCTTTATATTCGAATAACTACAAGTAATATATTTTTTTGTGGAATCATTGACGAAGGTATCTTGTACATACACTTCATCTACCACTTTAGTGTATTCTGTATACCAAGTAGAAGAAAAGTTATGATTGCGCAGAAGGGTAGTCAACTTAGATAAAAATGTGGCTTTATTCGTATCTAGACTAGAATAGTAACTAGCTATATTGCGACCTTTTGTTTTAAAACTTAGGCGTGGAGGATTGGTCTGATTGTAAAAAATACCATTCATATTATTATTGAATGTATAGAATGCTAAATAATAAGTAGTATTAGCTAGCAAGCCTTTTATACTGTGTTCAATGGTGTTTGACCCTTTATAAAATTTACGATGTACTTTGATTCCCGGTGTAATATGTGAACCAACTCCATAGAACTTATTAGTTAAGGTTAAACTCGATAGAGGAGAGGTAGAAATGATTAAAATAGCGCTGTCACTGGTCGTAGGTACTTTAAAGGAGAGGTTCACTTTCCAGGCAAATGTATCGGTAATCTTAGCTTCTGTAACCTGCTGTGTAGGCATTTGACCTTTAACTATCGAAACGAACGAAAACGCTAAAACGCTAAAAAATATTCTTATCATCAATTTTTAAAAGCCCAAAGATACCATTTTTTGGCTCATTAACATTTAATATAGCTAAATTAACTTCAATTTAGCTACTTTTGGTAATTATCAAATTTAAAGTATGAACCAATTAAAATTATTCTCGATTCTTTTATTATTCCTTGTATTGAGGACAACAGGATTTTCTCAAGCAGGTACAAATAATAGTGAGGAAGCTGAAGCGAAAGCCCACTATGAGCGATTAAACCAAATGAGTTTTGAAGAATATAAAGCTTATTTTAATAAATTGCACCAGAGAGTGCCAGAGGATGTCGCTAAAAGAATAGCAGAAATCAAGGTAAAGAAAAGAAATGAATCTAGAACCATCCGACCATTTAAACAAGAAAATTTAAAGCCACGTGGCTCTACTGTTCTGCCTGCTGATGCACGCTTTCCTGCAGAGTTTGACGAAATGAAAGGAATTATTATTAGCTGGCCATATACCAATGCTGCAGGTACACTGATAGATACTTTGAGAAAGCAACCAAGTGCTGATATCTGGAAAAATATAGCACGAGGTGTACAAGAAGGTGGCGCTACTATTTATATCAATGTATATGCTGCTAGAGATACGAGTGCTATTCTTAAATATATGGAAGACAAAGGCTATCCCTTGACCAACTATCAATTTATGATTCGCAAAGGGAATGCCTTCTGGGTGCGTGATTATGGTCCTATCCCATTTTACTATGACAATGATGAAAAACAAGGATGGGTCGATTACAAATACTATCCTGGTCGTGGACTGGATGACGGAATGAATGCTTTCTGGACAACGAAATTAGGTAATTATCCTGTTTATAATTCGAGGTTATATTATGAAGGAGGAAATGTCATAGTGGATGGTACGGAAAAAAATCAACTATTAACCTCGGAAATGGTGGTAGATGCTAATCTAGATTACTTTCCTACATGGACAAGGCAAAATGTAGAGGACACCTTGAAAAATATGTTTAATTCCGATGATATCCATATCAAACCCTATTTCGAATACGAAGGAGGCACGGGTCACATAGACCTTTATCTACAGAGAGCAGACGACCATACCTTAGTGCATACCAAAATGCCAGTAGAAATGGCCAATATACCTACGAGGGATGGAGGAGATACCACTTGGTTAGATTATCAATTAGCTAATGATAACATCAATTATTTCAGTCAGATGAATACTCCTACTGCAGGTAAGAAGAATTTTATCAAATCGATACCACTTCCTAAAAAGGACGATGGTAGCTGGTATACCTCAGGAGAGGACTATAATCAATATACCAGAACCTATTCCAATAGTTTGGTGGTGAATAATGTTATCGTTCTACCGATGTTTCATAATGAAAATAATGGTGAAAAGATATGGGATGACTCAGCGTTGGCACAGGTTCAAAAACATTTCCCCGGGTATAAAATCATACCAGCTGACATGCGTGTGCTTGATGGCTCTGGTGGTTCGATACATTGTGTCACCAAAGAGGTTCCCGCAGACAATCCGGTCTCCATTTATAATCATTATCCTTATGCAGGTCTGCAAGATTATAAATCGAGATATCCTGCACTAGCCAAAATTAAAAATCATTCTGGCATCCAAGAAGCTAAAATCTATTATCGTACCAAAGGCAGTAGCTCATGGAAATCAGCCACTATGAAGGATACCTTAACGAATTTTTTTGTCGGTAATATCCTACCGACAGCCAAGGGTAAAGATACTATTGAATACTATATCGAAGCGACCTCCAATAATGGTAAATCCATGCGTAAGCCGATTTCTGCTCCTGATGGTTTCTATACATTCTTTACCAAGGTGAATACATCCTATAATTCCAGTATCCATTCAAACTCGCCTATTAATGGACTATTCATCTATCCCAATCCTGCTAAAGATTATTTGAAAATAGAAGGAGTTTCAACGGACAACTGTCTGGTAAAAATCAAAGATATAAGTGGTAAAAATCTTTTAACAGCTCAGTATAAAAACAATTCTAATTTTGATATTAGTATGCTGAACAAGGGGATATATTTTGTAGAGGTTTATAATCAAAAGTCAGAACAGATATCAATTTTAAAGTTCATTAAAGAATAGGTATTTTGTATATTTGCTCATTAACAATTTAAATAAAAACTTATGTTAGATCAATTAATCCAAATGGCTACGCAACAGTTGGGTCAGCAATTTGTAGAAAATCCAGATGTACCCAATGACCAGTTTGATGTCAATAATGTAGCTCAAACAGCAGGTTCTTCCATATTCGAAACGATAGCAGGTCAGATATCGGGTGGAAATCTCGGAGGAATAACTGAAATGTTAAGTGGACAGCAAACCAGTGGAAACAATCCTTTGGTTTCTGGTATAGCTACCAATGTGGTAAATGCCCTCGTTCAAAAAAGTGGATTGAGTCCGCAGCTAGCGCAAACGATAGCTTCTGTAGCTGTACCTTTTGTACTCAATATGTTCAATAAGCAAGCAGGCGCTGCTCAGTCGAATGGCATAGACATAGGAGGATTAATATCAGGTGCACTTTCTGGTGGCGGAAACCAAGGCGGCGGTGGCGGTCTTCTAGGAGGACTATTAGGTGGCATACTCGGCGGCGGCAATAAGCAGCAAGGTGGTGACCTCGGTAGCCAAGTACTAGGCTCTGTTCTCGGTCAGTTGATGAAATAGTAGTATATCATTTTAGATTAAACTAAAGGCAGTTTTTTCGAAAGGACTGCCTTTTTCTTTTTCGGAGTTTATTGCCAAGCAATAGATAGAAGTAATAATGATACTCGGTGCTAGCTGACTCCGTGTCCTTGAAGGTTTGCTATTTGAGATACTCTGCTAGAGGTAGAATTTATTCTATTTTCAGACTTGATTTAACCCAAATTTTAAGAAAACAATCGTCTTTTGACAAAACAGAGCTAACATAGCTCCGGTGAGCAAGGCCTATGTTTAAAATGGTGATTTAATCCCCTCCCAAATTTTGGTTGAAATGCAAAAAGGCTTCGATAATTCG